>CABUTH010000134.1 GCA_902494465.1 uncultured Collinsella sp. | reverse complement strand
GCACGATACAGTACAGGCGGACAAGCTCTTTTGAGAAATTAAGAAAATATCTGGAGGAAAATGCTGATGAATGGGACGAATGGTAACGAACCCGGCTACCCGGAAAATGCCCTTGTTCCCTATCCTGTCATTGTGGCAGCGACAATGGTTGTCCGGCGTTTGCCCAGATAAAACCTGCCAAAATGAACCTGTCCCTTTTTGGCAGGTTACTCGGCGCTCTTGAGGGCGCCGACCATGTCGATCTTATTGAGGGTGCGATTGGTAGCGAGGTTGACGATAAACGTAAAGGCAAAGGCCAGCAGCACGGATAGCACGTAGCTCAGCGGCTCGACCTCAACGTCAAAGTACAGCGACGGCATCTGCAAAATGTAGGTAAAGCTCTCGGCCAGCAAGCCGCCCAGCGGTACGCCCAGTGCGGCTCCAATCGCCGTAAGAATCAACGTCTCCTTGTTGACGTAATGGTGCACCTCGCCACGGCGAAAGCCCAGTACCTTGATGGTCGCTAGCTCGCGTTCGCGCTCCGAAATATTCGTATTAGACAGCGTAAACACCACCACAAACGATAGGCACGCCGCCATAAAGGTCACAAGCACCACGACCGAATTGATAATCGTAAAGTTTGCCTCATAGTTTTCCCAATGCTCGGCGGTACTCGACAGCGTAATCCACCCATCGCTCTTAAGACGGTTGGTAAACGCAATCTGATCGGTCGACGAACCCTTAAGCAGCGCAAGGATGCCGTTAAGGCGTGCGCTTCGGCCAAACGCGCGCTCATAGGTGCCCTGCGTCATGTAAAGCGTGTTGCCCAGATAGTTGAGCGAAATGTCGCTGATTTTAACCTTGGCAACATTGAGCGACGAATCCTGGACGTGTGCCGTATCGCCCGGTTGAATCCCCAGCACCAGCTGAGAGCTCTTGCTCAAATACACATCCCCGTCACGCAGGGTGAGCGGTTCTTTGGACTCATCCTCAAGGCGAACATAGTTGTCCAGATCGTTCGTGCGGTCATCGGGCACCACGATCAGCTGCACGGTCTCGCTCTTTCCGCCGAATGTAAAGGTGACGTTGTCGGTCATAATCGGCAGCGTCGAAGTCACGGTCACGTTGGAATCATTGGCCGCGCTGCGCCCATCGAGCGCCGCGCACGCCTGCGTAAAGTCATCGGGGTTGGCGACCGCCAGCAGGTCATAACGCGTGATATGTCCGTACTGCTTGGGCGAAAGCGCGACCGACGTGTCGCGAATGCCCATACCGCAGATCACAAGCGCGGTACAACCCGCGATGCCAAAGATGGTCATAAAGGCACGCTTTTTGTAGCGGAACAGGTTACGCGCTGCCACCTTATTCAAAAAGCCCATGCGGCGCCAGATAAAGCTGATACGCTCGAGCAAGATACGCGAGCCGGCGCGCGGGGCCTTGGGGCGCATGAGCGAGGCTGGGGTCTCGGCCATCTCGTGGCGGCAGGCGATAATCGTGGCGCCCACCACGCCCACGGCAAACAGCGCCACCGACACGATCGACGACACGATGTCGTACGAAAGCAGCATCTGGGGCAGTGAGTACATGTCGTCGAACACCGTAAACAAGAACAGCGGCAGGCCCACAAATCCGATGATGTTACCGAGTACGCCGCCAATCAGACACGCCCACAGCGAGTAGTCCACATATTTGGACAGGATACGCCCGCGTGAATAGCCGAGCGCCTTGTACAGGCCGATAAGCGTGCGCTCCTCCTCGACCATACGTGTGGCGGTGGTGAGGCTGATGAGCACGGCGACGATAAAGAAGATGAACGGGAACACCGTGGCGATGGCCTCAATTGACGAGCTATCGCTCTCGACGCTCGAGTAGCTTGCGATATTGCCGCGGTCTTGGATGTACCAGGTGCATTCTCCCAGGTCAGAGAGGTCGGCGCGGGCATCGGCAAACTGCTGGTCGGCGGCGGCACGGCGCTGGTCCAGGTCGGCTTGTGCCTGCGCACGCTCGTCGCTGCCCTCGGCCATACGGTCAATGTTGCCCTGTTCAATCCCAAAGAGCATATTCGTCTGGCGCTCGGCCGCATCCAAGCTTGCCGGCGTGTCGACCGTCAGCTCCTGAGCGCGCGCCTTCTCACGCTCCTCGCGGATCTTCTCGATATTGCCCTTGACCTCATTGATCTTTGCCGTGTAGGCATTCGAATAGGAGTTGAGGCTCTTGGCTCCTTCAACGATCACGTGGACAGCGGAGTAGGAAGAAGATGTCGCGGCATCCTCGCTCACATAGAACTTATAGTCCGCCGCCGAAGCAGCGCGAAAGGCGTTGACCGTCGAGTCGGAGCTCACGTCGGTGGGATCGAGAACCTCGGCCGTAATGGTGTAATCGCCCGCGGCAAACTGGTCCTTGGCGCTTTGGTTCGACGAGCTCGCGTCATTGGCGGCAAAACTCACCGTATCGCCGATTTTCTTGCCCGAAGCCTTCAAGAACTTCGAAGTCACCGCGACCTCACCGGCGCTCTCGGGCAAATCGCCGCTCACCAGCACCGGTTGATCGATATTCTCCTTGGAAAGACTCTGCACGACCACGCGCTCGCGCGTTGTACCCACGGCGGTGTAGGCGGTCTCGGTGTAGATGCCCTCGGCCGTCTCGACGCCGTCGACCTCTTGAATGGCTGCAAGATCGTCGCGCGTAAGGCCATAGGTCGACTGCACGTTAATGTCATAGACATTCTGCTGGTCAAAGTAAGCATCGACCGAATCGCGCAGGTCCTCGCAACCCGCCTTAAGACCGCACATCACGCTCACGCCGAGCGCGGTGATCACGACGATAGACAAGAAGCGTTTGAGGCTGCCGCGAACCGTGCGGTAGATGCCACGGCGGAAAACCGTCGGCACCATGTCGTTTGAGCTTTGGGCGGTGCGATAGGTCGTAAAATCCTGCGCGCGCTCCGTGTTCTGCGCGTCGCGGCGTTGGCTGTTTTGGCGGTCCTGATCCATGGGCGCTACCACTCGATCGTCTCGATCGGCACGGGATTTTGCTGGACCGTCTCGCTCTCCACGCGGCCGTTCTTAAAGCGAATCAAGCGATCGGCCATGGGCGCCAGCGCGGAGTTGTGAGTGATAATGATGACCGTAATGCCCTGCTTGCGGCAGGTGTCCTGCAGCAACTGCAAAATCTGCTTGCCGGTTTTGTAGTCGAGTGCGCCCGTGGGCTCGTCGCACAGAAGCAGCTTGGGATTCTTGGCCAGTGCGCGGGCGATGGACACGCGCTGCTGCTCGCCGCCCGAAAGCTGTGCCGGAAAATTGCCCAGGCGCTCGCCCAGACCAACCTGGCGAAGCGTCTGTTCGGCATCGAGCGAATCGGGGCAGATCTGAGCTGCGAGCTCGACGTTTTCGAGCGCCGTCAGGTTGGGGACCAGATTGTAGAACTGGAAAACAAAGCCGACGTCGGCGCGGCGGTATTCCACGAGCTGCGCCTCGTTGGAGGAGCTCACGTCGCGCCCGTCCACCGTCACGGTGCCAGAGGTTACCGTATCCATGCCGCCCAGGATATTGAGCGCCGTGGTCTTCCCGGCACCCGAAGCACCCAGAATGATGGCGAGCTCGCCACGCTCGACCGTAAAGCTCGCGCCGTCGAGTGCATGAATGCGGGCATCGCCCTCGCCGTATGCTTTGATGACGTCTTTGAATTCGATATAGGCCATCGATCGGTTCCCATCTGGTCGGATAACTCTTTAGTATTACCCATTTCACACCGACCAAAAAGGGACAGGTTCATTTTGGCAGGTTTTATATGGGGAAACGGCAGTCATAGATGAGGAGCCGGGAAGGCAGAGAAATCATCGACGGGGTCAGGCCGACCGCCAAACACCACGCACGCATCTCAATCTGTCAGCCAAATTATTCGAACAGCTGTTCGTTTCTATGATATGATTCCGTTATCTAAGCAGGCCAATACGCAGAAAGGCGGCCAACATGGCGTTCGACTTTAAGAAGGAATGCAAGGAGCTCTACAAACCTGCAAGCAAGCCGAGTATCGTAACTGTCCCGCCTATGAGCTACGTTGCCGTTCGCGGAAAGGGCGACCCAAATACTGAAGGTGGCGAGTATCAAAACGCCCTGCCGCTGCTTTACGGCATCGCCTATACCGTCAAGATGTCGAAGAAAGGCTCAAGGAGTATCGAGGGCTATTTCGACTTTGTGGTACCGCCGCTCGAGGGTTTCTGGTGGCAAGACTCCCCGAGCGGCGACATCGATTATGTACGCAAGGACGATTTCAACTTTATCTCGTGCATCCGCCTGCCCGATTTCGTCAGCCGAGATGATTTTGACTGGGCAGTCGCGGAAGCCACGACCAAAAAGAAACTGGACTTTTCCGCCGTCGAGCTGCTTAAAGTTGACGAGGGTCTCTGCGTTCAATGCATGCATACCGGACCCTATGACAGCGAGCCGGCAACCGTAAACGCCATGCATGAATACACGGCCGAGCAGGGCTATGTCCCCGACTTCTCAGACACCCGCTTACATCACGAAATCTATCTCTCCGATCCGCGCAAATGTGCACCGGAGAAACTTAAGACTGTGGTTCGTCATCCTATCAAGCGCGCTGAATAGCATGGAGCGTCATTTCACGCGCTAGGTTTTAAGCCAGCCAACCAGCCGCCTCCTAGGCCGTCCGGTAATTATCCTGACGTGGCCCGTCGCATCTTATAAGTTTGTTTTGCTAAAGCTGGAAAGCCTCTCAACGATGCGCAACTCCAGCCCTTTTTCTATCAAGAGGCTTAAATGAAATACCGGAAGTCGCGGATATCCATCAACGAACAGATAGCACTATTGACAGAAAACAAGGGTCTTAAGTGCTCTGATCAAAACGAACTCGAGCGAGCTTTGGTCGAAGTCGGCCACTACAAACTGTCGGCCTACTGGTTTCCCTGCAAAACCAAATGCAAGTCCGGGATTACCATCTTTCGCGAAGGCACAACATTCGAAACCATCATCTACACGTATGAATTTGACCGAGCCCTCCGGCAGTTAATGTTTGATGCGGTCGACAGAATTGAGATCTACCTCAGAAGCAGAATTGCCTATCTTGCCTCTGAGGAACGCGGGCCTTTCTGTTACCCAGATGTCGCCATAACGAGGCTCAACTCGGCATGCCCATCGCGCTTTGCGCCGCGCTGGGATACGCCGCCG
>CABUTH010000133.1 GCA_902494465.1 uncultured Collinsella sp. | reverse complement strand
GTCCCTTCAACTGGGAAAACGGCGCCCCCGGACCCCAGGAGGGGCCGCGGGGGCGTTCGGCTAACTGCGGGAGCGAGCCATCAGCTCAATGTGTTCGGCTGAGATCGGAAATCAACCCGCGTGTCACAGCGGAGCTGATTCAGTTGAGATTGCCTGAACATTCCGCCCCTCTTTACGCCCTCGGGTATACTCAAAAGCTACTGATTCGATTTGATGCCCAGCAACAGCAGAGGGGATAGTATATGTGCGGTTTTGTCGGTTTTGTCGGTGGGACGGATAACCAATCCGAGGTGCTCACCAAGATGATGGACCGCATCGTCCATCGCGGTCCCGACATGGGCGGTCAGTTTATCGACGGCCGCGTTGCCCTGGGCTTCCGCCGCCTGTCGATCCTCGACCTGACCGAGGCCGGCGCTCAACCCATGGCCAACGAGGACGGCAGCGTCGTCATTGTCTTCAACGGCGAGATCTACAACTTCCAAGAACTCCGTTCCGAGCTCGAGGCCAAGGGCTACAAGTTCCACTGCGGCGCCGACACCGAGAGCCTCCTGCACGGCTACGAGGAGTGGGGCGAGGCCGTCCTCGATCGCCTGCGCGGTATGTACGCCTTCGTCATCTGGGACAAAAAGAAGAACAAGCTTTTTGGCGCCCGCGACATCTTTGGCATCAAGCCGCTTTACTACTATCCCATGGCCGATGCGGGCGACGGCGCTCCGGGCGTGCTCTTTGGTTCCGAGATCAAGAGCTTCCTGGACTACCCGCACTTCCACAAGGCGGTCAACAAAAAGGCTCTGCGTCCGTACATGACGCTGCAGTATTCGGCGACTGAGGAGACCTTCTTCGAGGGTGTCTACAAGCTGCCGCCGGCGCACTACTTTACCGTCGATATCCCGACCGGCAAGATGAACATCGAGCGCTACTGGGATTGCGATTACTCTGCCGTCGAGAAGCCGTTCGAAGAGTATGTCGACGAGCTGGACGAGGTCGTGCACGAGAGCGTCGAGGCCCATCGCATCGCCGATGTCAAGGTCGCGTCGTTCCTCTCCGGTGGCGTCGACTCCAGCTACATCGCCGCTTGCCTTATGCCCGACAAGACCTTCTCGGTGGGCTTTGACTACAAGAATTTCAACGAGACCAACTACGCCAAGGAGCTTTCCGATAAGCTCGGCGTCGAGAACGTTCGCAAGATGATCACCGCCGACGAGTTCTTCGGTGCGCTCGAGGACATCCAGTATCACATGGACGAGCCGCAGTCCAACCTGTCTTCCGTGCCGCTGTGGTTCTTGGCCGAGATGGCCCGCAAGGACGTTACCGTCGTGCTTTCGGGCGAAGGCGCCGACGAACTCTTTGGCGGCTACGCCTACTACGAGGATACGGTCCCGGTGCGTAAGTACAAAAAGATGGTTCCGCTGCCCATCCGTCGCGCGCTCGGTAACCTGGCGCTGCATATGCCGTACTTCAAGGGACATAACTTCCTGGTCAAGGGTGCCGAGATCCCCGAGAAGTCGTTCCTGGGACAGGCTCTGGTATGGCCGGAGCGCGAGGTCGACGGCGTGCTCAAGCCCGAGTACAACACCGGCGACGGCGCCTTCGAGCTTGCCGCTCCCATCTATGCGCGCGTGAAGGGTCAGCCCGAGCTGGTCAAGAAACAGTACCTGGACATGAACATGTGGCTCCCGGGCGACATTCTGCTCAAGGCCGACAAGATGTGCATGGCGCACTCGCTGGAGCTGCGCGTGCCCTTCCTGGACCGCAAAGTCATGGAGTTCGCCGAGCACATTCCCGACCGTTACCGCATCAACGAGAACGGCAACAAACAGGTACTCCGCCACGCTGCCAACAAGTCGCTGCCCGATGAGTGGGCCACCCGTCCCAAGGTGGGCTTCCCGGTGCCGATTGTCTACTGGCTGCGCGAGCAAAAGTGGTACGACTATGTCAAGGAGTACTTCACCGCGCCGTGGGCAAGCGAGTTCTTCGATACCGACGAGCTCATGCACCTGCTCGATCTGCACTTTGCGGGCAAGGGCGATTTCCAGCGCAAGATCTATACGCCGCTCGTGTTCCTGGTGTGGTACAAGCGCTTCTTTATCGACGAGGACCAGCCCGCTGTTCAGGCTGCCTAGCCTCGGCTTACGAACGCCTGCGCGTAACGGCTCCTCCGGGAGCCGTTTTTGCGTGGGTGCGTTTCAGTTACTATAAAAACCGTCCCTGCCAAATGGCTGAGAAAGGTGAAAGATGCACCATTCGGATTCCGCGACCGTGACCACGGTCGATACGCTTGCCAAGCTTCTCGATGTGTGCGGCGAGCTGCGCGCATCGGAGCAGGTTGACGAGCGTGCCGTGACCGGCTGCTCGTTTGATTCGCGCGCGGTCTCGGCAGGTGACGTGTTCTTCTGCAAAGGTGCTGCCTTTAAGCCCGCGTTTTTGCGCATGGCGCTCGATGCGGGTGCCGTCGCATTTGTGTGCGAGGAGTCGCTGGTCGAGTCTCTGGAGCCGCTGGAGCAGGAGAGCGGTGCTGCGATGCTGGTCGTGGACAGCGTTCGCACGGCCATGGCCTTGTTGCCGCCGGAGGTCTACGACCGTCCCGACCGCGACGTCAAGATCGTGGGCATCACCGGCACCAAGGGAAAGACCACGGCCGCTTTTATGCTCCAGTCCATCATCAAGGCGGCGGGCGAGTCCTGCGGCATGATCGGCTCGGTGAGTACCGACGATGGCATCGAGTGCTACGAGAGCACCAACACCACGCCCGAGGCTCCCGAGGTCTGGCGCCATATCGCCAACTGTCGCACGTCCGGTCGCCAGTCCATGGTCATGGAGGTCTCGAGCCAGGCGCTCAAGTACCAACGCGTCGAGAATCTGCCGTTTGACGTGGCGTGCTTCCTCAACATCGGCCGCGACCACATCTCGCCGATCGAACACCCCACGTTTGAGGATTATTTTGAGAGCAAACTCAGGATCTTTGACCAGGCAAAGACCGCCGTGGTGAATCTGGGCACCGAAGAGGTCGACCGTGTGCTGGAGGCAGCGTCGACGGCCGAGCGCTTGGTGACCGTTGGCGTCGAGCATCCCGAGGCAAGCCTGTGGGCGAGCGACGTACGCATGGTCGGCTTTAGCATCGAGTTCAACTTGCATGGCCTGTGTGCCGACGAGTCCGAGGCGGGGGAGAAGGTCCTGTTGGGTATCGCGGGAGACTTTAACGTGGAGAACGCGCTGGTCGCTATCGCCGCTGCGCGCGAGATCGGCATCGGTATCGATGCTATCAAGAAGGGCCTCTCCAAACTGCGTGTGCCGGGCCGTATGGAGGTCGTGGAGTCGAAGGACGGCCGCGTGATCTGCGTCGTCGACTATGCGCACAACCAGCTTTCGTTCCGTTCGCTTTTCTCGTCGGTGAAGCGCGCGTTTCCCGCCAGCCCCGTCATTGCGCTGTTTGGCGCTGCCGGCGGCAAGGCGCAGGAGCGCCGCGAGCAGCTTCCGCGCGAGGCCGCACCATATTCCGACCTGATGATCTTTGCCAATGAGGACCCGGCTCACGAGGACCCGATGAAGGTCTGTCGCGAGCTTGCCGAGCATGTTCCCGACGATACGCCGAACAAGATCATCCTCGATCGCGAAGCCGCTGTGCATGCGGCGTTCAAGGCGGCGCGCGAGGAGTACATCAACCCCGATGCTCCCACCATTGTCTTGCTGCTGGCAAAGGGTGACGAGGAACTCATGCACGTGGGCGACGAGTTCGTGCCCATCGAGAGCGACCTTTCGCTGGCCAATCGCCTGATCGATGTTACCCAGTTTGACTAATGAACCATGATGGCGGCGGCGCTCTGAGTGCGCTGTCGCCATAAGCGTGTTCCCTCAATCAAAACATGCCGTCCAAGTCCAAACCCTTCTACGTAAACGGAGTAACCATGTCCCACAACACCCTGCCGACCGTTGCCGAGCTTTCGGGCGAGATGCGCGAGCGCTTGGCCAAGGTCAAGTGTGTCTTTACCGACCTGGATGCCACGATGCTCGCACCCGGCTCGTGCGTGCTGCGCGACAACGACGGTAACCCCTCGACCAAACTCGTCGAGGCCGTCGTGGCGCTCGCTCGCGCTGGTATTCAGGTGGTTCCCACCTCGGGCCGCAACCGTACCATGATCCACGAGGACGCGCGCGTGCTCGGCCTCAACTCCTACATCGGCGAGATGGGCGGCCTGGTCATGTACGACCTCAAGGCCAACGACTGGGAGTACCTGACGGGCGACATGCCCTACGACCCCGCCTGCGGCCTTACTCCGCACCAGGTGATCGAACAGACCGGCGTGTGCGAGAAGATCCTTGCCCGCTGGCCGCACAAGATCGAGTACCACAACGACATGTCGACCGGCTACAAATACCGTGAGGTCACCGTCGGTATGCGCGGCGATGTGCCCGACGATGAGGTCCAGGCCATCCTGGACGAGGCCGGCTGCGGTCTGATCTGGGCTTGCAACGGCCATCTGACTCACCTGTCCAAGCCGACGACGCTCGAGCTCGATCGCGTCGAGGACGGTCGCGCATTCAACATCAACCCCGCGGGCCTCAACAAAGGCGTCGCCATTGCGCGCTTCTGCGAGCACCTAGGGATCGAGCGCGAGGAGACGCTCGCGCTCGGCGACTCCGAGTCCGACTTCTACATGGCCGATCACGTGGGCACGTTCTGCCTGGTCGAGAATGGCCTGACGAGCGCCGGCGCGCCCGAGTTCCTGGCTGCTTGCGAGAACGCTTTCGTTACGCGCGGCAAAATTGTCGACGGTTGGGCGGCGACGGCAGAGCTGCTGGTCGCGGCGCGTTCGTAGCGCGGCGTCGCCGCACTTGGACATGTCTTTTCGAGAGAGACTGGTGAGGTAATGTCCGATATCGAGAATCCGGCAGGCGACACGCGCCCGATTGGCGTGTTCGATTCTGGTTTGGGCGGTCTGACGGTTGCGCGCGCGATTGCGACGGCGCTGCCGCACGAGTCCGTCTACTACTTTGGCGACACCAAGCGCTGCCCCTACGGCACGCGCACCGAGGATGAGGTGCGCTCGTTTGCGTTGCAGGCGGGCCGTTGGCTTTCGAAGCACGACGTCAAGATTATGGTCATCGCCTGCAACACGGCGACCGCTGCGGCCTTGCGTCTGGCCCAGCAGGTGCTCGACGTTCCCGTGATCGGTGTGATCGCGCCGGGTGCCCGTGCGGCAAT
>CABUTH010000132.1 GCA_902494465.1 uncultured Collinsella sp. | reverse complement strand
AGCGCAAGTCGAAAGAAAGCCTCTAGCTCCAGCAATGGAAAAGCCGCGTTATCGTCACCAACAGCGAAAACGTCCCCAAGCGAGCAAGGTGACGTGAAAGAGGAGGGAAGCGTACTTCGGTACGCGACCGACGATTGAACGTCAGATTGCCGCTTAGCGGCGTTTGCAGCGTCGGTAGGTTACGGTGTTCTACGAACGCCGTGACCTACAAAGCGTCGGCGCAGCGCTTGCAAATATGCGCGTGGCCGTTGTACTCGCCGACGGTGGTGCGGTAGTTCCAGCAACGGTCGCAGCACTCGCCCTCGGCTGCCTCGATGGCAACGGAGAGCTCCTCGCCCTGGGTCAGTTCTACATCGGAGACGATGTAGAACTCGGCCAGGTCGACGGCCTTATCACCGGTCAGCAGCGCGTACATCTCGGCGGGAACGACCGCCTTGACGCGGACCTGCTGGCTCTTAGTGAAGGTGCCGGCGGAACGGGCATCCTCAAGGGCCTTGGTCACGGCGCTACGGAGCTCGAGTGAAGCCTCGAGCACGCCCTCAAACTCGTTGGCCTCATCGACCGTGATGGGCGACTTGTACCAATCGAGCAGCGCGGCGTACTTCTGGTGGTCGACGCAGCCGGCGGGCGCATAGGCCATGGCCTCGTCGACGGTGTAGGACAGGATCGGCTGCAGATCGCGCATGAGCATCGAGAAGAGCTCGACCAGCACGGTCTGGGCACTGCGGCGCTCAAGCGAACCGGGCTTATCGCAGTACAGACGATCCTTCAGGGCGTCGAGGTACACGTTGGAAAGCTCGGTAACCACGAAGTCGTAGAGCGCACGGTAGGCGCGCGGGAACTCGTAGCTGGCGTAGGCATCGTCGACCTCGGCCTGGACCTGGGTCAGGCGGGCAACCATGAGCTTGTCGAGCGGCAGCAGGTCGACAAAGGCGACGCCGTCGGTCTCGGGCTCAAACTGGCCCTCGAGCTCGGAAAGCAGGAAGCGCAGCGTGTTGCGGAAGCGACGGTAGGCATCGGACGTACGAGCAAGGATCTCGCGGTCGATGGAGACGTCGGAGCTGGTGTCGACAGAGGCAACCCACAGACGGATGATGTCGGCGCCCATCTCGTCGCAGACCTTATTGGGGTCGATGACGTTGCCGAGCGACTTGGACATCTTACGGCCCTGGCCGTCGAGGGTGAAGCCCTGCGAGACGACCGCCTTGTACGGAGCGTGGCCGTTGGCGCCCACCGAGGTGAGCAGCGAGCTCTGGAACCAACCGCGGTGCTGGTCGGAGCCCTCGAGGTACACATCCGCCGGGTACTCCAGCTCGGGGCGGTACTCGCAGACGGCCTTCCAAGACACGCCGGAGTCCCACCACACGTCGAGAATGTCCTTATCAGCCTTGAGGTGATGGCCGCCACACTTGGGGCAAACGCAAGACTCGCCCAGGTAGCTCTCGGGAGCGTCGGTAAACCAGGCGTCGGAGCCCTTCTCGTGGAAGAGCTTGATGACGGCGTCGAGCGTGGCGTCGTTCATGACCTTCTCGCCGCAGTCGGCGCAAGTGTAGCTGGGGATAGGCACGCCCCAGTTGCGCTGACGGCTGATGCACCAGTCGGGACGCTGCTCGACCATGGCGCCGATGCGGTTGGCGGCGTGAGCCGGATACCACTTGACGTTCTCGCGGACCTCTTTGCCAGCCTGCTCGCGCAGACCGGTCTTGTCCATCGAGACGAACCACTGGTCGGTAGCACGGAAGAGCACCGGGTGCTTGCAGCGCCAGCAGTGCGGATAGCTGTGCGTGATCTTCTTCTCGAGGACCAGGGTGCCGCGCTCGCGCAGGAACTCGATGATGTGCGGGTTGGCCTCGTCGGTATCCATGCCGCTGAAGGGGCCGCCGGTGCCAAACTCCTCGCCGGTGTAGAACTTGCCGTCGTCATCGACCGGCATGCAAATGTCGGTGATGCCCTCCTTGAGGCAGGCGAAGTAGTCGTCGACGCCGTGACCGGGCGAGTTGTGGACGATACCGGTACCGTCATCGACACCGACGTAATCGGCCAACAGCGCAACGCCCTCGACACCGTCAAAGATCGGCTGCTTATAGTGAATGTGATGGAAGGTCTCGGCGGGAACCACATAGGGCTTGCCGTCGACCACAACCGGGGTGTACTCCCAGCCAAACTCCTCGCAGCACTTGGGAGCTAGGTCCTCGAGCATGACCTCGGCGCGGCCGTCGTGCTCAACGGCGACGTAGGCGGCACCGGGCTTGAGAGAAACTGCCTGGTCGGAGGGGATGGTCCACGGCGTGGTCGTCCAGATGATAAAGTCAACCGGGCCGTCGAAGTTCTCGAGGCCGGCGGGCTTGGAGGTCATCTCAAAGCGCACGAAGATGGACGGGCTCGTCTCGTCGGAGTACTCAATCTCGGCCTCAGCAAGTGCGGTATGGCAGTGCTTGCACCAGTGAACGGGCTTGTGACCGCGATAGATCATGCCCTTGTCGAACATGGCCTTGAAAACCTCGATGTCGGCGGCGTCATGCTGGTGATAGAGCGTCAGATAGGGGTTGTCCCAATCGCCGAGCACGCCCAGGCGACGGAAGCCGGCCTTCTGCAGCTCGATGTTCTCGACAGCGAACTTGTTGCAAAGCTCGCGGATCTTAGCCGTGGAGGTCTGGTTGAACTTCTCGGTGCCGAGCTTCTCCTCGACCTTATGCTCGATCGGCTGGCCATGGCAATCCCAACCGGGGACATATGGAACCTCATAGCCCTGCATCATCCAGTAACGGTTGATCATGTCCTTGGAGATCTTGTTCATGGCGTGGCCGATGTGGATCGGGCCGTTGGCGTACGGAGGGCCGTCGTGCAGCACGAACTTCTTGTGACCCTCGTTCTTCTTCAGAACCTGCTCGTAGACCTTGTTGTCCTGCCAGTCCTTGAGTCGCTTGGGCTCGGACTTGGAAAGACCGGCACGCATGGGAAAACCGGTCTTGGGCAGATTCATCGTCTGCTTGTACTCGTTTGCCACGGTACCCCTTTCATGTCATGGGCGCGCACGCCCGCTGGGCACCAAAAAAGCGCCCGTCCCTACAAGCTGGGACGAAGCGCCACAAAACGGACTGTACGCCCGCAAAAGCTCTTCGTTTAACCACCCAGCTTAGATGCCCTCGCCCGCGTATTCGCGCGCTCGCATCCGTTACTCGGCTGGCCTGTATCGACGACCATCTCGGCGATATCTACTAGGACGAGCCTGTGCGACGCGTCCGTTGGGACCGCAGCTCCGGGGTGATTTTCATCGGTCGCATGCACGGGTTCTCAGCGCTCCCCGCTCTCTGTAACATGCGGACGGCCGACTACTCGTCCCCATCAACGCTTATGCGGAGTATGCTAGCACGTTCCGCGCCGGCGAAAAACCCTCAACACTGGTTTTATACGTTCGAAATTTCTCGCGGCTGTGGACCTTCTCTAGGAGCAAAATACCTGAAAGCACTTTATCGAAAGAAAGAAGGTTGCCATGCGCACGATTGGAATGAGTGATTATACCGTTGGCGAGGATTGCTTTACCGAGCTGCCCGCCGCACTGGCCGAGTACGGAGCGACCAAGGTCGCCATCATTGGCGGCAAGCGAGCCCTGGCTGCGGCGCTGCCGGGAATCGAGGCGGCACTTGAAGGTACCGATGTCGAGGTCCTGGAGACGCGCGTCTATGGCACCAACAGTACGCGTGCCAATATCGCCAAGGTCGTGAACTCCCCTGCCTGCCAGGAAGCCGACGTGCTCATCGCATGTGGCGGCGGCAAGGCACTCGACACTGTGAAGACGGCGGCCATCGAGCTCAAGAAGATCGTCTTTACCGTACCGACGATTTGCTCCAACTGCTCGGCCGCGACCGCCATTGCCGTTGTCTACAATGACGATGGCTCGCTCGAGGGCTATTCGTACCCCAACCGACCGGCGCACATCTTCATCAACCCCAAGATCATCGCCGAGGCACCGGCAGAGTACTTCTGGGCCGGCGTGGGCGATGCCCTGTCTAAGCCGCCCGAGGTCGAATACGCCACGAGCGCCGGCAACCTGGAGCACACCGCCGGTCTTGGCCTGGCACTCGCCCACACCTGCTCCGAGCCGCTGTTTACCTATGGTGTGCAGGGTCTTGAGGATGTGCGCCAGAATCTGTCGAGCGAGGCCGTCAAGCAGATCGCGCTCGACATCGTTGTCAACACGGGCTATGTCTCGAACCTGACCAACCAGAACGATTATTACTACAACTCGAGCGTGGCGCACGCGTTCTACAACGCCACCTGCAGCATTCCGCGTGAGGGCACCTACCTGCATGGCGAGGTCGTGAGCCTGGGCGTGCTGGTACTGTTTGCCTATACGGGCGATACCGAGAACCTTGAGCGCTACGCCGCCTTTAACAAGCAGATGGGGCTGCCCGTAACGCTTGAGCAGGTTGGCCTTACCGAGGCAGATATCCCGGCCCTGTGCGAATACGCGCACGCCACCAACGAGTGGAAGCAGGGAAACCCCGAGCCCTTCACCGACGAAAAATTCGCCGCCGCCATCAAAGCTGCCAACGCCTACGGCCACACCCTCTAGCTCTAACCCAAAACCACCACAAGGGAGCAGTACCTTTGTGGTGGTTTTTTATTGCTCCAGCATTCAGTTCGCACTCGAACCCGATTCTATACGAGAAAGGGTCCGGGTACGTTTTTTTATCGGTAATTCTGCGGAAGGACCACTCGGAACGGTAAACAGAAACGAACAGAGGCAGAGTACCATCGTGGTGATGGTATCCTGCCTTTTGTTTTGCGGAACCAAGGTCGCTTTATGCGAACTTGATCGCCACTTATATGGCGCATTGATGGCAATTGCTTCGTACGTGCATACCGGGAGCCTGTACACCTCTGGCAAGGCGTAACACACTAGACTTTGTTCCAAAGTCCGTGTGCTAAGGGGGCAGGCCCCTTAGAATTCCTGTGGAGTGTGCACGCACGTACGCAGGAAAACGGCAAAATTTCGCTATATCAGGGCGTTCTTTCATTGGTGAGTATGGTATACACGGCTTAGTTCAACAAATATGAATTTATATATAAAGGAGAATATTGATGAAAATGTTTTTATGTTCGCACTTTTCAAGTGTAGGAAGTCTGATAAAGGAAAAAATTGAAAATAAAAAAGTCGCATTTATTCCAACAGCTTCGCTGCGTGAAGGCTACACCGGTTATGTCGGCTCGGCTCGAAAATTATTCAAAAAGTTGGGATCAATCGTAACTGAAATT
>CABUTH010000131.1 GCA_902494465.1 uncultured Collinsella sp. | reverse complement strand
CCACGTGGGATTGGTGCGCGGCTTGCCGTCCTCGAAGATGCCGATACAGCAGGCGGCGATAGTGCGGCCCTCGGCCTCGGCGACGAGTGCGATGGGGGAGCGCTGCAGCTGCATGGCGATGTTAAAGCGCGCACAGAAATCGGCAGCTTCGACGTCGCCTCGGTTGCGCAGCGTGTTGCACCACAGCTGGTTGTAGATGGCGGCGATACCGGCCAGGTCATCGAGCGTGGCGGCGCGCAGGGTTACGTTGTCAAGGCTCATGGAGGCTCCTTCCAAGTTGGGTCAGGCCACCCCTGAGTGTGACATGGACGCAGGACGGCCGCATCGACCATTCGGCAGGCGAGCCTCGAATCCTCGGGGACGGAGGGTCCTAAGAAGGAATGAGGGCGGATTTTCGGACACTTGCTCGATGAGAGTGGATAATCTCCCACTTTTAGCGCTGGTATAGGCCAAAAACGGGAGATTATCCACTCTCATTCTGGGTAGTTTCGCCCATGCGCTGGGGTGGGGGATATGCGTCTTCCACCCCTCCTTTCTTTGGTTAAATTTTGCGCTGAAGACAGCGATCTGCATGTCTTTGGCGCAAAATTTATCCGTAGCACATATCAATAAGCGAAAGGCCCGGTAGTGAGCGCGTTTTACTTCTTCTACGGAATCACGTTCGTCTTGGTTTGCATGGTGGCGGTGTGCGTATCGGTATGCACGTACCTCGTCTCACATCGAACAAGCTACTTGACGGTCTCGGCCTTCTTTTTCTTCGACATGCTCGAAAGTGCCATCGTATTCCTCGATGAGTATCAGGGCCGTAAGATGATGGCAGATATCCTCAGCAGCCAATTTCCCATGACTCACCCCATAACGAAACTCGTCCTATCGATTGGAATCATGGCGAGCATGTGGGCATTTGCATTGGCGATCGTAAACAAGACGAGCCGGCTTCACATGCTCGTGCCCTGCATCGCCTTTTCTGCTTTCGAGGCCATGTCGCTTGTGTTGCAGCCCGATTCAATCAAACAACTCGCCTTTTATGCGTTGCGCTCCTTGTTCATGTTCGTGGCGTTTGGCATGATTTTCGTCTGCTACCGCAAAAGCAAGCCGTTGGCGCGAAAGAGCTTCTACGCACGCTACGGCAGGTTTCTTATTGTGATGGCTGTGTTGACGGCGTTTGTTCTGATCGAGGATGTACGCGTTCTCGGGCTGAATATTGGGCGGATCGAAGTCACCGATTACCTGTATTTTTCCTACGGCAGAAACATCCCAGAGAACATCATGAGCGTGGTGGCCGCGATATATACCGTTCGTACGGCGTCGCAGATCTTGTCGTTGCGCTTTTCTGCTCCGCCCACAACGCTTGGCACCTCTGCCAAACAGATTGCGGAGGTCCGCTTCTCGGCATTCTGCGACCAGCACGATATCTCCGCGCGTGAACGCGAAGTGCTCGACCTTCTGCTCGATGGCCAGGATAACCGCGCCATAGCGAATGATTTATTTATCTCTGTCGGTACGGTCAAATCGCATGTTCACACGATATTCCGTAAATGCGGTGTCTCATCGCGGTCCGAGCTTCTTCAGAGCTTTTGGGCAGGTTAAAGACAGGGTTATAGGGGATATAAGCCTCCGCTTACGGCAATAACCCCGTTTGTGCAGACAAGTTTATACCGGGGGGTGCTATTCAGGTGATAGCGAGCGTCGCGAAAGCGCGGCGATGTCAACAGAAAGGTGGGTTATATGAAGACCTCTATCCCTCCCGTTTCCCGTAGAAGCTTTCTCGGCCTGAGCACGTTGGGCGCCGCGGCTGTTGCAGTGGGTGCCGCCGGTTGCGCCAACAATTCTTCAAATGCCGGAAGCACCGGCAGCGCGATTTCCGATAAGGCATCCATCGTCTTTCGTAACGGCACGATTCAGACGATGGTCAAAGAGGGCGACACCGCGGCCGCCCTGGCTGTCTCGGGCAACAAAATCGTATATGTAGGCGAAGACTCCGGTGTTGACGAGTACATCGATGACAACACGCGCGTCATCGATCTCGATGGCGGTATGGTGACCCCCGGCTTTATGGACGGCCATATCCACGCTCCGGGCAACTGGGTGACCGCGCTGTACGAGATCGATCTTACCAAGAGCACCACGATCGATGAGTATAAGAAGGTGATCAGTGATTTTGTAACCAAGCATCCCGATGATGAGGCTTACGTTGGCGGCTCGTTCATGATCAACGCCTTCGAGCAAGAGGATGGCACCAATCCCGGCCCCAACAAGTCCATTCTCGATGAGATCTGCTCCGATAAGCCCATCATGCTGTGCGATGTTTCCTATCATTCGGTGTGGGTCAACAGCCGTGCGCTCGAGCTTGCGGGCATCGATAACGATACCCCCAATCCCACGGGCGGCATCATCACCCGCGATGCAAACGGCGAGGCGACTGGCTACTTGATCGATTCTGCTGCCACTATGGTGAGGGAGGTTGTCTCCGTCGAGCATACGGACAAGGAGCTTGAGAACGCTATCGACAAGTACCAGCAGGTGGCTACGAAATACGGCATCACCGGCATTACCAACATAAGCGTCGTGGGAAAGTCTACGGCACAGGATTGCCAGTTCTATACTGACCTTGAGAAAGATGGCAAGCTTAACCTGCGCATGCGAGTACTTCCTACCATTGTGCCCGGCATGACGGCTAAAGAGGCCCTTAAAACCGTGAAGGACCTCAAGAAGTTCGATAGCAACATGATCTCTACCGGTACGGTCAAGATCTACTCCGATGGCGTTACCGAGGGCGGCAGCGCCGTGATGCTCGAGCCATATACCTCCGCCGCCGGTAAGGGAGATAACTGGCACGGCGAGTCCGTCTGGGATCAGCAGGAGTTCAGCGACATGGTGGCCGCCCTCGACAAAGAGGGTGTTCAGATTCATGTTCACGCGATCGGCGACGGCGCCGTCCACAATACACTCGATGCCTACGAGCGCTGCGTCAAGGAGAACGGCGAGCGCGATGATCGCCGCAACACCATGACGCATGTGTGCGCAATTACCGACGAGGACATTCAGCGCGTCGCCGATCTCGACATCGTGTGCGCGCTGCAGTTCCTGTGGATGTATCACGATTCTTTGTGCGACCTCGAGATCGCCATGGTGGGCGAGGATCGCGCCATGAAGTTCTACCCCGTCAAGAACATGCTCGAGGCCGGCTGCTTTATCTCCGGTGCGAGCGATGGCCCGGTCACCGGCTATGCGCCGCTCGAGGAGATCGAGGTGGCCGTTACGCGCAACAGCCCGTATCCCGAGGAGGAGGACACCGATATGTACCGTTGGCCCGAGCAGGCCATCACGGCATATCAGGCGCTCGAGGCATATACCAAAAACGTTGCCTTCGAGAACTACATGGAGGATAAAATCGGTACGCTCGAGGTGGGCAAGCTCGCCGACCTCACGGTGCTCGACCAAGACATCCTTCATTGCGATCCCAAGAAGATCTCCGATACCAAGATTCTGTTCACTGTCTCCGATGGCCGTATCGTATACGAGGGATAATCGGTCGATCGAGGTGAAGAGCGGACGATTTGCTCGGCAGAACGCTTGGTTGCCAGCCGTCGTCGCGATTTAGCGTGGGCCGCCGCGGATGCGTGAGCGTTCGCGGCGGCGCTTTTATGTCATGTGCATCGGTGCGTGGAATGAGTCCAAGCCGCTTATGGCAACAGGAGGGCTGCGAGACCCATACGATTTGAGACACCAAGCTTGTGGTAGATAGCGTTGACGTGCTTCTTTACGGTCGATTCCGAGATAAAGAGCGTTGCGGCCCGCGCAGCGTCGAGTAGTTACGCGGTTTGGTAAAACGCCGTAACCTACACCCGCTCCGCGATCTCGTGGATGAGGTAGTCGGTCTTTTCCCAGCCCAGGCACGGGTCGGTGATGGACTTGCCAAAGACGCCGCCGTCGACAGGCTGGTTGCCGTCCTCCAGGTAGGATTCGATCATAAAGCCCTTGACCAGCTTGGAGATGGACTCGTTGCGGCGGCAGCTGTCGAGCACCTCCTTGCAGATGCGGTACTGCTCCAGCGGGCGCTTGCCCGAGTTGTCGTGGTTGCAGTCGATGACCGCCGCCGGGTTGGCGTAGCCGGCATGCTCGGTATAGCGCTCGGCCAGGCGTTCCAGGTGTTCGTAGTGGTAATTGGGGTAGGTACGACCGTCGAGACCGATGTAGCCACGCATAACGGCGTGCGCAAGCGGATTGCCGTCGCACTCGACCTCCCAGTTGCGGAAGATAAAGCTCTGATGTGCCTGGGCGGCGTAGATGGAGTTGAGCATAACGGTGGTGGAACCGGCGGTGGGGTTTTTCATGCCCACAGGCACCGAAATACCGCTCGACACCAGACGATGCTCCTGATTCTCGACCGAGCGCGCGCCCACGGCAACGTAGCTCAGCAGGTCGACGAGGTACTGGTAGTTGGACGGGTAGAGCATCTCGTCGGCGGTAAAGAAACCGGTCTCCTCGATGACGCGCAGGTGCATGTGGCGGATGGCCTTGACGCCTTCGAGCAGGTCATCGGGCGCCTCGGGGTCGGGGTTGTGCAGCAGACCCTTGTAGCCGGTGCCCTTGGTGCGCGGCTTGTTGGTGTAGACACGCGGAATGATGATGAGCTTGTCCTTGACCTCTTCGGCGACCTTGGCCAGTCGGTTCATGTACTCAAGCACCGAGTCCTCGCGGTCGGCAGAGCACGGGCCGATGATGAGCGCTTTGCGTGCGTCCTCGCCGGTAAAGACCTTGGCGACCTCGGCGTCGAATGCCTGCTTTTTGGCGGTAAGCTCGGCGGAAAGCGGCATTTCCTCGCGGATCTCCATGGGGATCGGCAACCTGCGCTTGAATTCCATGGCCATATGGGGCCTCCTTTATCAATTAACGGCAACAATTGGCGAATTCTCGAATGTTCGGCATTATCCGCTGTCGCACGCTAAAGTGCAAGCGAAACCTGCCGAAAAGGGACAGGTTTATTTTGGTCGGTTTTATCTGGGGAAATGTCGGCGCTCGCCGGAAGGGGAGGGCCAGCGTACGGCACGCTGGAGCAAGTTGTATCTTCTGCGGCATACCCTGTGGACAAAAAACGGCAAAAATGAGTACTGTTGCTAGCGTAGTATCATATCGATCTTACAAGATAATAGACACAACAGTAAATATGTTCATTAACGTTGGCACACAGAAGCATGCTACCGGGCATTTTGATCAATTTGAAGGCATATCTAGGTCGCGTGCGCGGACGTGGTGTAAGAGTGCCTTGAGGTCCGTCGCTGTGAACTCCAATGCTACTCCTTCTTGAGACCGT
>CABUTH010000130.1 GCA_902494465.1 uncultured Collinsella sp. | reverse complement strand
CGTCCGTCGCTCAGTCGTCGCCTTGCCGGCAAGCGCATAAGCCGTCCGGTACCGAGCGTGTCACTCAGCCGCCGCGACCTGCGCTTTTTCAATGCCTTCCCGCGTCTGCGCATCAATCGCTACGAAGGTGTCATTCGAGCAACTAATCTCCGCGACCGCGCCCACGAGCTGTTTCGGCGCTAGCCGGGATGGGTGCGCTCATGGCTCCCTTGCTCGCGTATTTCCTGTTCGTTTCGCGACCGTTGCCGCGCCGTTTCCAAGATTGCGGCACCGTTTCCATTCGACAACGCAGCGTTTAACAACGCCGTATCTGGTCTATACCAGTTGCCCCTCGGCCGCATTATGGGCGCCGGCAACGTTCATGCGACCAAGGGGGAGCGAATGTTCGATACGGGATCGACAACGTTTATGCTCATCTGCACCATGCTCGTGTTTTTAATGACACCGGGTCTGGCGTTTTTCTATGGCGGCCTGTCCAGGCGCAAAAATGTCATCAACACCATGCTCATGTGCTTTGGCGCCATTGGCCTGGTCGGCGTGCTGTGGATTGTTGCCGGCTGGTCGCTGGCCTACGGCGGCGACGGTTCCAGCCCGTTTATTGGAGGCCTTGACCAGCTGCTGTGCTTGCCGGTGCTCAACCAGGTGCTGCAGGCGGCTGAGGGCACCGCGCCGGACGGTGCCGTCTACCCTCAGATCATCAACATCGCCTTCCAGATGGCATTTGCCATGATCACGGCCGCTATCGTCACGGGTAGCCTGGCAGGTCGCGTTAAGTTTGGTGCTATGGCTGCTTTCCTGGGCATTTGGCTGCTTGCGGTCTACGCGCCGCTCGCCCACATGGTTTGGGGCGGCGATGGCTCCTTTATCGGCGACATCATCGGCGCGCTCGACTTTGCCGGCGGCGACGTGGTACACATTTCGTCCGGTCTTACCGGCCTGATCCTCTGCTTAATGCTCGGCCGTCGTCGTGGCTTTGGCATGGTGAGCTACCGTCCGCATAACGTGCCGTTTGTGGCGCTGGGCGCTGGCCTGCTTTGGTTTGGCTGGTTTGGCTTTAACGGCGGCAGCGAGTTTAAGGCCGACGCCGTGGCGGCGCTTGCCATCCTCAACACCGTGACGGCCAGCGCGGCTGGTATGGTCTCGTGGCTTGCCGTCGAGCGCGTGCACACCGGTCGCCCCACGCTGGTGGGCGCTAGCACCGGTCTGGTCGCGGGCCTCGTGGTGGTCACGCCGGGCGCGGGCTTTGTCGAGCCATGGGCAGCGCTGGTCATGGGCCTGATTGTATCGCCCGTCTGTTACCTGGCTATCAGCCATCTTAAGACCAAGTTTGGCTACGACGATGCGCTCGACGCGTTTGGCTGCCACGGCATTGGCGGCATCTTGGGTGGCGTGCTCACGGGTCTGTTTTGCGTGCCGGAGCTTTCGTGGACCGGTAAGGGCGGCCTGTTCTACACGGGCGACGTGTCGCTGCTCATCTCGCAGGTCCTGGGCATTGTGGTGACGGTCGCCATTGTGCTGGTGCTCGACTTGGTGATCGCCGCGGTGGTCAAGGCACTGTTCCACGGCAGCCTGCGCGTGGACGAGGCCGACGAGGCGCTGGGCCTGGATGCGAGTCAACACGGCGAGAGCGCGTACCCTTCCTTCTCGGGGCTCGATTAGCAGCTTCCCCAAGCACCGCACCTTGCCGTTCAATCGTCGCGCGGCTTCCCCAGGCACCGCACCTTGGGTTTCAAACCGTCGCTTGCGTACAAAAGTACGCGGCGCTCCTCTTTCAACCCAATCTGCGGCACCTGGGAAACCCGCCTCATTGAATGGCAATTCATTTCTTTTATTGAAGAGAGGAATTCACTATGAAGAAGATCACGGCAATCGTTCGCGCCGAGAAGCTTGAGGTTCTTAAAGATGCGTTGTTTGCTGCCGATGTTCGCGGCATGACCATCAACCAGGTGCAGGGCTGCGGCGCGCAGCATGGCTGGAAGGAATACGTGCGCGGCAACGAGCTGCTCGTCAACACGATCCCCAAGGTGCAGTTCACCCTCATCTGCGCCGACGAGCATGTCGACGGTATCGTTGACATCATCTGCAACGCCGCTCGCACCGGTGCCGTCGGCGACGGCAAGATTTGGGTCGAGCCGGTCGAAGAAGTCATCCGCATTCGCACCGGCGAACACGGCCCCGCCGCGGTGTAGGGCCGACCGTCTGTCATCTGCAACGTTAAAATACTGCAGTGAGGCATAAGGCTTGTGTTGCGGATGGACGGATTATGGGTCGCAATAAATATCCCGAGGAGACGGTCGCGAAGATTCTCGACGCGGCACTGGAGCTATTCTGTGCACAGGGTTATGAGGGGACGAGCATTCAAGATATCGTTGACCGTCTCGATGGCATGACCAAGGGCGCTGTCTATCATCACTTCAAGAGCAAAGAAGAGATTTTCAACGCCGCGTTTGATCGGGCGATGACTCCGATTGTTGAGCACCGTCGCTCGATGCTTGGCGTCGGTAATATGACCGGCGCCCAAAAGCTAAAAAGGCTTTACGCTCCCGAGTCCGTTGTTCCGCAAATTGAGCTATGGACACGCATGCACCCTGCAGCGGATCCGGTAAAAAGCTCGCGTCTACTGGCGATGCAGTACCAGGGCTCGTTTGACGAGTCGGCCGATGGCTGTCTCTTGCCAGTGATCGAGGAGGGCATCGCCGACGGCTCCATTGCGTGCGAATGCCCGCACGAAGCGGCGGAGGCCGTATCGTTGTTGGCGAATCTTTGGCTGCTGCCATTGTTCCGTCCGCTCGAGTCCAAGGAGCGAATGCTCGCTCGCGCACAATGTTTGGCGCAGATGGCGGCCGCGGTGGGGCTCGATTTGGGTAATGAAGTGCTTCAGACAACGGCGCAGATTTGGGACGTATGGGACCGCGCCGGGTGGTAATATAGATACCAACGGTATGTAATTGATTTATGAGGGTAGCTACGGCTGCCCTTTTCAAGTCATTAAATACATACTAACGGTATGTATAGGGGTGGGCTTATGGCTGGAATGCGGAGGAGTGGCGTCTCGTTGACGCAAAAAACAGTACGATCTATCAGACTTTTTGGCCTTCTTGTTGCGCAGCTGTGCACGTATTCGATGCTGTCGGCGCTGTGCTTTGCGTATCCGCTTTACTTGTTCGATTGCAGCGGCTCGTCAACGTTATATGGCGCTGTCGCGGCGATAGCGTTCATACCAGGTGTGCTCGCGACTCCGGTTGGCGGGATCTTGGCGGATCGGGGAAGACAGCGCGAGGTCCTCGTGGCCCTCGGTATTGCTCTGATGACTGCATCGCTGCTGTCTATCCCCATGAAGCGCTCATTGCCTCTTGCGGTCGTCGTAGTAGCGATACTTTGTGTTCAATACGGTGTTCAATCGCTGCTAAAGCCAATGCTCCAAATTGAGACGGTGCGCATGGCGGGTGAAGGGAAGGTTGAGCGGGCCACTGCATTGGTTTCGCAGTCGACCATGGTGAGCAATATCTTGGGCCCTGTGGTCGGTACGGCAGTCTATGGGTGCTTTGGCATCGATACTCTTTGCGCAACCGCGTCGGTGACGTTTGCGATTTCAGCCCTGCTGTTTGGGGGTGCACTCAGGCAAAATGCCTCATCTGAAACGATGGGAGACGGCGCGACTCGTACGACATGCCGAAACGATTTTAGGGAGTCGATTCGGTATCTGTTGCAAAATGCATCATTGGTCGCTGTGATTTTGCTTGCGGCAGTTTTGAACCTTGCGTTGGTTGGGCTAACGATTGGCGCTCCTATTATTGTTACAAAGCATCTCGGCATGCAGTCATCCTTTGTTGGGATTATTGAGGTGGCTATGGGCTTAGGTGGTCTTGTCGGCAGTGGTTTGGTCGGTATTTGGCCGCATCGTTTTTCCTTCAAGGGCATATGTCGATATGTTGCGATGATCTGTTTAGGAGTCGTACCGATTATTGTCACGCTACTGAGCGGTCCTGATGAATTTGCGTTTGTCGCGCTTGCGGCCGGCTCGGCATGGGTCATGGCGTGGGCAAGCATTGCATCGGTCGAAATCGTTTCATTTGTTCAGCGGTCAGCGCCAAAGGAACTCTGCGGAAAAGTGCTGGCACTCGTTTATATGATGCTTTCCTGTGCAACGCCTATTGGCCAATTGGTTTACGGGCTCGCATATGATCGATGGGCACCGGCGATTGTATTCGCAGACATGTTGGGGGTGCTGACGTTGATGACGGCGCTGTTTTATCGGCTGAAAAGTCGCTTGTGGCGATTGTCTTAACGCGTTGGGGCACCATGAATTCGTGGAGGCAGTGGCATGCCGCGCCGGGACGGCATTGTTTGGGCACGCCCCTCCTTCGTCTACAATATCGTGCAGACGAAGGAGGGGCGTGCCCATGATCAAGATGTTTGCGAGCGACTTAGACGGAACGCTGCTGAACGCCCTGCACGAGGCAGATGGGACCATCCGCCGCGCCATTCGCGAGCTGACCGAGGCTGGCTTGCATGTGGTTCCCGCGACCGGGCGCTCGACGTTGCCAATCGGCGAGCATGGCTTTACGGGGCTGGCGCTCGATGCCTGCTGCTCTAACGGCTCCATCGTGCGCGACAGTCATGGCGAGGTGCTTAAAACCTGGACCATCGATCCGCAGATTACCGAGGAGCTGCTCAAGGCGTTCCCGGACATTTGCTTTGATTGCTCCACGCCCGATGGCATGTACTCGAGCGGTTCGTTCGAGATGCATCAGGCGGGCTTTAAAAAGGATAGCCCCATCAAGCGTATTGTGATGCGCGGCATGCGTGCACGTGGCGGGTATCACGAGGAGCAGTATTTCGACCAGTCGATCGGCGATATCTTGCGTCACGATGTATGCAAGATCAATTGTCGCGTGACCTCGCCCGAGCTGGAGCGTGACCTTAAGGCTTATCTTGCCGAGCGTTCGGACCGCGTGGTCAACGCGCCGTTCGATCCGGTGATGTTCGAGATCACGGACGTGGCGTGCAACAAGGGCGAGAGCGTGGCCTGGCTGGCGGGCTACTACGGTATTGCCGAGGACGAGGTCGCGGTTTACGGCGACGGCGGCAACGACATCGCCATGCTCAAGCGCTTCCGTCACAGCTACGCGACCAAAAACGGCAGCGATGCCGCCAAGGCCGCTGCGAGTGCAACTATCGGCAGCTGCATGGTCCACGCCGTCCCCAAACACATGCTCGCTACCATGCGCAAGCAGAACTCCCACACCGTAATCGAATAATGAAACAAAGGGACAGCCCCTCTGTCACATGGGAGATGCCGGCTTTTGGCGTATGGGACTGT
>CABUTH010000129.1 GCA_902494465.1 uncultured Collinsella sp. | reverse complement strand
CGCTCGATATTGAGTAGGTAACGTATACTTAAGCTGGTACAACTACCCCTATGGAGGAACGTATGATTAAAGAGCTCTGCCGCGACGAGGCTATCCTGTCTCAGCGTTGCGAGGTTGCGACTGTCGAGGACGAGTCGGTCGCTCAGGATCTGATTGATACCATCAAGTCGCTCGATGATGCCGGCTGCTTGGCCGCCAACCAGATCGGCGTCACCAAGAAGGTCTGCGTCTATCTAGACGACGCCGGTGAGCCCCACGTGCTTTACAACCCCCGTCTGGTGTTTGGCTTGGGCGCCAGCAAGATGGAGGAGAGCTGCCTGACGCACGAGGAGGTCACCAAGTCCACGCGCTACATCAAGTGCAAGGTTGCCTTTGACCAGATCGTCGACGGCAAGATGAAGGAGTGCCGCCGCGACTACGCGGGCTTTGAGGCGCAGATGATCCAGCATATGATCGATCACTGCCAAGGCAAACTTGTCTAGGGTGACTACAGCACCGCACTTCGTCTCTTACGGCACCGCACTTCGTCTCTTTTGGTCCGGACGTGACATTGTTGTCATGTCCGGGCTTTTGTGTTTAGCGCCTTTTTGTTTGGAGACAATAACCTTAGCAGGAACGTAAAGCTAGGAGGCGCTATGTGTACGAGCATTCGATTTACCGATAATTCTGGTCACATGTATCTAGGCCGCAACCTAGACTGGAGCTTTGACTACGGCCAACAGGTTCGCGTGATGCCGCGCGGGTTCCACGTTCCGTATTCGTTTATCGACGATGCGTCGGCGGCGCACGCGGTAATCGGCATGTGCATCGATTACGAGAACTACCCTATGTTCTTCGACTGCGGCAACGATGCGGGCCTCGCCGTGGCGGGTCTCAATTTCCCGGGTTATGCCGAGTATGCCGAGGGCCCTGTCGACGGCAAGAACAATATCGCGGCCTATGAGTTTCCCCTGTGGGTGGCAGCGACGTTCTCGACGGTCGATGAGGTCGAGGCCGCGCTGCGCGACACGGTGATTGTCGCCAAATCTGCCGGAGAGGGGCTGGGCGTGTCGCTGCTCCATTGGATTATCGGCGACAGCCAGCGCAGCATCGTGGTCGAGATGATGGCTGACGGCCTACATGTATACGACGATCCGGTCGACACCCTTGCCAACCAGCCGACCTTCCCGTGGCACATGGAAAACCTGCGCACCTATATCACTGCCACAAGCGATTTTCCGCAGACGGCGACATGGCGTGGCGCCGAACTCAAGCCCTATGGCGCGGGTGCCGGCATGCGCGGCATTCCGGGCGATTGCTATTCGCCGAGCCGTTTTGTAAAGGCGGCGTACCTCAATGCCAATTACCCGCAAAAGGAGAGCGAGACCGAAAACGTCGTCCGCATGTTCCGTTCACTCGAGGGCGTGGTGATGATTGAGGGGGCGTCCAGGATGGGCGATGGCAAGTTCGAGAAGACTATCTATACCGGATGCTTTAGCGCGCGCACGGGCAATTATTACTACGCGATGTATGGGGATCCGTCGATTCGCTACGTGAGCCTGATGGATGCCGAGGGCGCGAGCCCCGATAGGCTCGTGGTTCCCGAGCCGCGTCGTTCGTAGGTGAGAAGTCCGTCGCGATACAAAGCGGCCCTGCATCTCTCGTGAGGTGCAGGGCCGCTGTCGTTGATTTATGGCGTCGCTAGAAGTTGGCGTCGTTGAGTTGTTCACTCTCGAGGCCGTCGAGCTGTTGCTGCTCGGGCGTATCGGCGACGCTCTCGAGCAGCTCGGTGGGATTGACGTTCATGTCCCTACCGGCCTCGTTGCCGTTGACCAAGTCGTCCGAGAAGATATCGACTTCCATTTCCTCGGCTTCTTCGATCTGAACCTCGAGCGGCACCTGGGTGCGCACGAGTTTAACGGCCGGGCGCATGCGGGCAAACAGCGGCACGTACTCGATGATGATGGCCGAGTTCTCAAGACCGTACCAGCGTGCCGGGCTTCCGCAGGCGCGGCGGACGGCGTACTTGATGGCCATCACGCGGTGGTCATTGCGGTTGATGTCCGTTTCGGGGGCAAGCATCTTGCGCAGCATGCAAAAGCGGAAGTCACCCACGTTGCCGCGTGTCTCGTAGATGGAGTAGGTGTGATGTTGCGGCGGCAGCTCGCCCGATGCCATCAAGTCGCCGACGATCTGACGCAGATAGGCGTTGACGCGCTGGTTGACCTTAAAGCCCAGGTCCAGGCGAACGCGGAAGAGGAAGTCTGTGCCAAAGGTCTCGACGGAATACTCGTGCGTATAGGGTTCGTCGGTAACGTGCACGTTGATGAACCAATATGCCTTGGCGCGCTTGGGGTGCTTGTCCAGGATGGAATAGAGCACGTCGCGGTCGAGCGTGAGCGGGTCGGGGCTGTTGGTGAGAAATACCAGATTGTCGGCGAGCACGGGATAGGTCTCGTCGTTGCGCAGGCGGTTGAGCTGATCGATGTACTTGGAGACGGGCAACAGAATCGTCTGCGTGCGCTCGATGGCGGTGCCACGGCGCCACACGTACATAAGGCCAAACAGCAGTGCGGCCAGGAAGATCATCACATAGCCGCCGGCAAAGAACATGGTGTGGCATGAGGCAAAGAAGCACAGCTCAATGGCACCGAAGAGCAGGACGAAGACGCAGGCGCCCAGCTTGTGCTTGAGAATGCCAGCGATATAGCTCGTCAAAAGCGTCGTGGTCATGAGCATGGTCACGGTAATGGCGAGGCCGTAGGCGCTCTCCATGCGCTCGGAGTTTTGGAACAGCAGCACGATGAAGATGCAGCCGACCCACATGATGTTGTTGACGAGTGGAATATAGAGCTGGCCCTTGGTGTCGCTGGGGTAGTGGATGCGCAGATGCGGCATAAGGTTGAGGCGCGTGGCCTCGGATACCAGCGAGAACGAGCCGGTGATGAGCGCCTGCGAGGCGATGATGGCCGCTACGGCCGAAAGCACGATGGCAAAGGGGCGCAGGGGCTCGGGAAGCATCATATAAAACGGGTTGACGATATCCATCGCGAGCATCTGGGGGTTGGAGTTATTGGCGAGCAGCCAAGCTCCCTGACCCAGATAGTTGAGGATAAGGGCCGCCTTAACAAATGGCCAGGATGCATAGATGTTTGCCTTGCCCACGTGGCCCATGTCCGAGTAGAGCGCCTCGGCACCGGTTGTCGACAGGAAGACAAAGCCGAGCACCATGATGCCCGAGTGGTTGATGGGCGAGAACAGGAACATGATGCCGCGGATGGGGTTGAGCGCGCGCAGGATGGACAGGTTGCCGAGCATGTTGAACAGGCCGGCGCCTGCCAGGAACAGGAACCACAGCGTCATGAGCGGGCCGAACAGCTTGCCGATCGACGAAGTACCGGCGCGCTGCATGGCAAATAGGCCACAGATAATGATGATGGTAATAATGATGACGTTGGTTTGCCCGTCACCCAATAGCGCGTGGCCCCACTCGATGGTACGCAGGCCCTCAATGGCTGTGGTGACCGTGACCGCGGGGGTGAGGATGCCGTCGGCGAGCAACGCCGCGCCGCCGATCATGGCGGGGAGAATCAGCCACGGTGCCACTTTGCGCACCAGGCTAAACAGGGCGAAGATGCCGCCCTCGTTATGGTTGTCGGCCTTCATGGCGATTACCACGTACTTGACCGTGGTCACGAGCGTCATGGTCCAGATGACGAGCGAAAGCGCGCCCAAGATCATGTCCTCGCTGACGGTACCGATGCCGCCGTTGTTGGCAACGATTGATTTCATGGTGTACATGGGGCTCGTGCCAATGTCGCCATAGACGACGCCGAGCGTTACGAGCAGCATGCCAGCGGAGAGGGGGATGGCTCCGTGCCCGCCTTGCCCGCGCTGGTCTTGGAGGTTTGCCTCCAGTTTGTTGTGTGCCACGTGGGACTCCCTTGGACATCCGGTTATCTGTCTAGGACAGATAATCTTTATGCCGTCTTTATACATACAAGAGCAGTTTGGCACATCGGGTTATTTTAGACAATAATCCTCAGCTGAGGATTATTTATGTACACAGGTAGCATTTCAAAGCAGGGGCTTTTAAGCACGTACTGTCTGGGCGATGCCAGCCTTGGCGTTTGCGCGTTTGCCGGCGAGTTCGCAAAAAATCGCGCCGCCGATGATAAGCGCGGCGCCCATCAGGCGGACCGGTGTTATGGCTTCGCCCAAAAGGACGGCCGAGAACACGACCGCCGAAAGCGGCTCGAGGTAGCCGACGACGGCGACGGTTTGGACGGGCAGCTTGGCGACGGCGCTAAAGTAGAGCAGGCAACCAATGCCGGTGTTGACGACGCCGAGCATAGCGACGGCGCGCCAATCAATACTGGCGGCGACGCCGGCGGACAGGAACGAGGGAGCGCCCTGCGTGATGAGCGTGAGGACCAGTGCGGTCACAAAGGCGGCGCTCACCTGGAGCGCGGAGTTCTCGAGGCCCTCGATGTGCGGCGCACCCTTGCTGGCGATGACCATCAATGCATAGCAGAAGGCCGAGGCGATTCCACAGACGATGCCCGCAATGGGCATATTGCCGCCTAGACCTTGCGCTGCAATGAGAAAAGCACCGCAGGCGACGGCGACAAAGCCGGCGATTTTGCCGCCGGTCAGCTTTTCGCCAAAGATGAGCGGGGAGAGCGCCATGACAATGATGGGGCCGCAGTAGTACAGCAGCGAGGATACGCCGACGCCGATCGTCTGGTAGGCGCGGAACAGAAAAATCCAGCTGGCGCCCAGCGCAGCTCCCGAGAGGAGGAGGGCCGCGGCTTCGCGGGGACGAGATGGCGCCTGCAGTTTATGGTGTTGGGTGATGGCGAGGATAGTGACAAGCGAGAGAGCGCCCAAAAACGTGCGTAGCAGCACGATATCGGAGCTCGGCAGCGCGATGGCAGCGGCGATGACGCCGTTGGAGCCAAACAATAGCAATGCTGCTAAGTACGTAAACAGTCCGTTGTTCATGCGCTTCCATCTCCTCTATATCCGAGCATGTTCACTATGGGTGAACTGGCTTTAGAAGAAAAGCGAATATAATGCATGGAAAACATGACAAAAACTCATGCAAGGGTGGGGACGTGCCGTGGAGACCAATATCCAAAAGATGCAAGTGCTGCTCGAGACGGTGCGTGCCGGCAGCTTTACGCGTGCTGCAGAGCGGCTGAGCTATTCGCAGTCGGGCGTGAGCCGCATGGTGGGCGACCTTGAGGCAGACTGGGGTTTTAAGGTGCTCGATAGAAGCCGCGAGGGCGTAGTGCTTTCTGCCGATGGGCGGCAAGTTATGCCGGCGATCGAGGCGTTATGCGAGG
>CABUTH010000128.1 GCA_902494465.1 uncultured Collinsella sp. | reverse complement strand
TGATCAACAGTTTGTAACCATGTGCCGCGATATCTTGGACCATGGCACCACCACCGAGGGTCAAAAGGTCCGTCCGGTGTGGGAGGACGGCACCCCTGCCTATACCATTAAAAACTTTGGCGTTACGGCACGCTACGATCTGCGTGAGGAGTTCCCCGCGCTCACTCTGCGTCGCACGGCGCTTAAGTCTGCCATGGACGAGATCTTGTGGATCTATCAAAAGAAGTCCAATAACGTGCATGACCTCAACAGCCATATTTGGGATGAGTGGGCCGACGAGACCGGCTCTATCGGCAAGGCCTATGGGTATCAGATTGGGCAGAAGAGCCATTATCCCGAGGGTGACTTTGACCAGATGGACCGTGTGCTGTACGACCTTAAGCACACGCCGTACAGCCGCCGCATTATGACGAACACCTATGTGTTTAGCGACCTGTCCGAGATGCACCTGTATCCGTGCGCCTACGGCGTGACGTATAACGTGACGCAGCGCCCTCAGGATGACAAACCGACGCTCAATATGATTCTCAACCAGCGCAGCCAGGACATTTTGGCCGCGAACAACTGGAACGTGTGCCAGTACGCCATTTTGCTGATGATGATCGCGCAGTCTGTCGATATGATTCCCGGCGAGTTGTTGCACGTGATCGCCGACGCCCATATCTACGACCGTCATGTCGATATCGTCTGCGAGCTTATCGAGCGTCCGCAGTTTGCGGCTCCCAAGGTAACGCTTAACCCCGATGTGCATGATTTCTACGCGTTTACGACCGATGACTTGATCGTTGAGGGCTACGAGCACGGCCCGCAGGTCAAGAACATCCCCATTGCGGTGTAGGTGACGCGTATGACGTGTAAGCTTTCAGCCATTGTCGCCGTGTGCGATGACTGGGGCATTGGTTGCGAGGGCGACATGGTCGTGTCCAATCGCGCCGATATGCGCCATTTTGTGGCGTGTACCAAGGGATGTCCGGTCATTATGGGACGCAAGACGCTGCTGAGTTTTCCCAGCGGGCGTCCGCTCAAGAACCGCCGCAATATCGTGCTTACGCGCGACGAGAGCTTTGCTGCCGAGGGCGTTGACGTGGTGCATAGCGTTGACGAAGCGCTCGCCGCGGTTGCCGATGACCCCGTTGCGTGGGTGATCGGCGGCGGCGATGTATATCGGCAGTTTTTGCCGTATTGCGCCGAGGCGGAGGTTACGCATAACCATTGCACCCATGCCGTGGACACGTACTTTCCCGACTTGGACGCCGATCCCGCGTGGGAGATTGCGCGGCGTGGCGGTGTTGCCACGATTGCCTCGGGCGAGGGCGATGAGGGTGTCGATTATGAGTTCGTGACGTATCGTCGCGTTGAGGCGTAAATCGTCTGGCGTGAACGGTATCATCGGGTTATTTGAATGCATGGGGCGGCGCTTAGCGTCGCCTCGTTTGGTATAGATGTGCTGTAAAGAAGGGTGCAGGCTGGCTGCTATGACTGATGCCGTTGAGGTTCTGCGAATTGATTCGCTCGAGGACGAGCGGCTCGATGCCTACGTGCGACTGACCGAGCGCGAGCTGCGCTGCGTGCTGGAACCGCAAAAGGGTATCTTTATCGCCGAGAGCGCCAAGGTTATCGAGCGCGCGGTTCGCGCCGGATACCAGCCGGTGAGCTTTCTTTTGGGCGAGCGCTGGCTCGACCAGATGATGCCGCTGTTTGAGCGCCTGGTTGTGCGCGAAGGCGCGGGTCCGGTTCCGGTGTTCGTGGCCTCCATGGAGCTCATGGAGCAGTTGACGGGCTTTAATGTGACGCGCGGCGCGCTGGCGGCGTTTCGTCGCCCGCGACAGATTCCGGTTGATGAGTTCTTGGACGGCGTCGTCGAGGCAGCGGGGGAGCGCCCGGTGCGCGTATGCGTGCTCGAGGGAATTGTCGACCACACGAACGTTGGCGCGATTTTCCGCTCGGCCGCCGCGCTCAATGTCGACGGTATTCTGGTGAGCCCTACGTGTTGCGATCCGCTGTATCGTCGCTCGGCTCGTGTGAGCATGGGTACCGTGTTTCAGGTGCCGTGGACGCGTATCGGCAGTGAGGCGCGTGTTTGGCCGCATGATGGGCTGGCGTCGCTGCACGATGCCGGTTTTTCGTGTGTCGCGATGGCGCTGACCGACGATTCGGTGTCACTGGACGATCCCGTGCTGCAGGAGATTGACCGCCTAGCGATCTTTATGGGTACCGAGGGTGCCGGCTTGGGCGCCAAGACCATTGCCGGCTGCGACCGAGCTGTGCGCATTCCGATGGCGCACGGGGTCGATTCACTCAACGTTGCCGCGGCGAGTGCCGTCGCCTTTTGGCAGCTGTGCCCGCACGTGAGCAATGAGTATCACTACCAGCCGGGTTTGTATCACTAGGCGGATATTTCGCACCGGGCTCTGATTCGGGGTGTTTCGGTTGACGACGGTCGGTGCTAAGCTGGTATTGGCTTTGGTCTTAAATTGCCGTTTTGTTGTTTAACTTACGTTGGCGGGGAGGGCGTGTGGCTAAGAAATCTACGGCTATCGATGTAACGCAGGGTGTCATTTGGCAACAGCTGCTGTCGCTGTGCGTTCCCATCTTCTTTAGTTCGTTCTTTCAGCAGGCATACACGCTTATCGGTACCTATATCGTCGGTCAGTTTGGCGGCAAGCTCGCGCTGGGTGGCATTCAGGCCACGATGGTGCTCACCGAGCTCTGCATTGGCTTTTGCGTTGGCGTCGGCGCCGGCTGCGCGGTCATTACCGGTCAGTATTTTGGCCAGCACGATGACGAGCGACTGAGTCGTTCGGTCCATACGGCCATGACGCTCGCGCTGGTGGGCGGTATCGTCTTCTCCATTCTCGGCATAGTGTTCGTTGAGCCCATGCTCGTTTTGATGAATACGCCGCATGAGCTTCTTGCCGAGGGCGTTGCCTATGCTCGTTGCTACTTTGCCGCCATGGTTGCGGCACTGCTGCTCAATATGGGCACCGCGCTGCTGCGTGCCGTGGGTGATACGCGCGGGCCTGCCGTGATCATTGCCTCCGGCTGCCTCGTTAATGTGGTGCTGGATATCATTTTTGTTGCCGTGCTGCATATGGAGGCTTTGGGCTGCGGTATCGCGGTGGCGCTGACCATTTGCTCCAATGCAACGATGATCGTGTTGCGCATGATGCGCGCTCCGGGTGCATGGCGTCTTTCGCTGTCTAGGCTCGGCATCGATCGCGGTATTTGCAAGAGTATGATCTCGTGTGGTCTGCCACTCGGTTTTCAATCGGCTGCCTACTCGATCTCGAACGTGCTGATCCAGGTGTCGGTGAATTCATTTGGCGCCGACGTCACGACTGCTTGGGGTTTATCTGGGCGCCTGGATGGCATTGTCTGGATGGTTACCGAGGCGCTCGGCGTGTCGATCACCACGTTCTCGGCGCAGAACTTTGGCGCGCGCAACTACGAGCGCATGCGCAAGGGCTACCATACGTCGCTCGTGCTGTCGTTTATGCTCATTGGTGGCCTGTCTGCCGTGCTGCTGGTGTTCTCGGGTCCGCTGTCGCGTTTGTTTGTCGACGATGCTTCGATTTCGGCGTACACCACGATGATTCTTCACTTTATCGCGCCGTTCTACGCGATCTTCTCGATTATCGAAAACGCGTCGGGCTCCATTCGCGGCGCCGGTGTGAGCTTGCAGCCCATGATGCTCACGATTTTTGGCACCGTCGTGCTCAGGGTGATCTGGGTGTTTGCGATTATGCCGTTCGATCCGTCTCTTGAGCACCTGCTGTTGGTTTACCCCGTAACCTGGCTCATCACGGCCACGATGTTTACTATCTACCACCACAGCGGCAACTGGCTCGGCCGCGCCACCGCCTAATGATTCCTTGGGGACGGAGGAGAACGGATCATTGCTCTCCGTCGTGATATCGATGATCCGTTTTCCTCCGTCCCCTTCGGATAGATTAGTATTCGATGCCTTGACGGGCTAGGAGGCCATCGTCGAAGTAGTGTTTGACGGGTCGCATTTCGGTGACCAGGTCGGCGAGGTCCGCGAGGGGCAGCAGGCCGCGGCCGGTCAGTATGAGCTCTGTGGTGTCGGGTTTCATCGCGATCAGTTCCTCGACATCCTCGCGCGTCACGAAGCCGCGGCGCATGGCCTCGCCGAGTTCGTCCAAAATCAGAACGTCGAGCTGTGAGATCTGCTCGCGTGCGAGCTCCATGATCTGTGCGGCGCAAGCCTCGGGCGTGTCGCGGTCGGCCTGTACAATTCGTAGCCCTAGGCGTGGTGCCGCATCATGCTCGGCGCAGTGCAGCTTCTTGGCAAACTGCAGCATGAGTACGTCGAGCCCATAACCTGTGGCGCGCATCGCCAATCCCAGCGCAGCCGTGGTTTTGCCCTTGCCGTCGCCCGTATAGATCTGAACCTTGCCGACTTCCAGTGATGCCATCTCTGTCCTTTCGTGCCCGGCATCGGTTTATCGCCGTCCGGGTTGGGTATTCTAGATAGCATTATCAACCCCAGTAGATGGAGTTCAAGCAGATGGAGATGGATGACAACAAACGTAGACGGAATATGATCCTCTACGTGCTCATCGCCTTCGTCGTCTACCTCGTGCTCTCGACCGTTCTGTTCCCTAACATCGGTCACACGCAGCAGATTACGAAGACCGATTACTCGACGTTTGTCAAAGCGCTCGATAAGAAGAGTGTCGACAAGGTCGAGTACAACACGGACGATTACTCGATTTATTACACCAAGAAGGGCGAGGACGAGAACATCGCCTATAAGACGACCGGTGTGCCGAACGATGCGGGCTTTACCGATCGCGTGCTTGAGTCTGGCGCTTCGCTGGAGTCGGTCGTTCCCGATAAAAACTCGGGTTTGATGACCTACTACCTGCTCACGCTCATTCTTCCCATGGCGATTTTCTTCCTCATCGGTTGGTGGCTCAACCGCCGCATGAAGAAGGCTATGGGCGATGACGGCCCGTCGATGAACTTTGGCGGCGGCGGTTTTGGCGGCGGCGGACTGGGTAAGTCCGGCGCGCGCGTGATCGCCTCCAAGGACGTGGGCGTGACCTTTAAGGACGTCGCTGGCCAGGAAGAGGCCAAGGAGTCTCTCAAGGAGGTCGTTGACTTTCTGGAGAAGCCGCAGCGCTACGAGGAGATCGGCGCCAAGCTGCCGCGCGGTGCTCTTCTTGTTGGCCCTCCGGGTACCGGTAAGACCCTGCTTGCCAAGGCTGTTGCCGGCGAGGCCGGTGTTCCGTTCTTTAGCATTTCGGGCTCTGAGTTCGTTGAGATGTTTGTTGGTCGCGGCGCTGCAAAGGTTCGTGACCTGTTTAAGCAGGCCAAGGAAAAGGCCCCGTGTATCGTCTTTATCGATGAG
>CABUTH010000127.1 GCA_902494465.1 uncultured Collinsella sp. | reverse complement strand
GCGAGGTCGTCAATGCCTACTTTGACGACCTGATGGCATACGAACGCGAGACGTCGCAGCAGGGCGGTCGTTTTCAGGACGCCGCCGGCTACGTCAATTCGCGTTCCTCGGTCGATAACGGGCGCTTCCTGATGGTTCAGGGCGGTCGTTCGACCCGCTATGGACAGCGTCCTCAGCAGGCCGGTTATATTACCGAGACGGGTTCGGGCGAGGAGATTCGCTCACAGCGTGACCGGTTCCGCAGTACGCCGATGCCCGAGGACCGTGCACTTCCCGCTGCCCGCGGCGTGGCGCGTGACCCTCGTGCCGGCTACGGCGACGGCGGCTATTCCGATCGCGGTTACCGTGGTGCCTCTACGGGACGCTCTCGCGGTGGCTATGCGGATGCCGATACCACGCAGGTGACGCCGCGTCTTCGCTCTCAATCACAGCCGTATGGCCAGCGCTCTTCGGCTCCGCGTTCGGGCCAGCGTGGCTATCAAGGCCGCGGTGAACTTGCGCCCCGCTCGGGTCAGCGCAGCCTTCAGGGCCAGGGTGGCTATCGCGGCCGTTCCGATAGCAATCGTGGTCGTATGCCTCAGGGAGGCGGCCGCAGCAGTTCCAATCGTGGACGCGGCGGATCACGTACTCCTCAAAACAACGGGCTCGATCCGCGTATCGTCTACGCCGGCATCGGTGCCGTTGTGCTGCTGTTGATTGTGCTCATCGTGGTGCTTCTGCGCGGCTGCGCATCTTCGGCGCCCGAGACCACGCCCGAGACGCCCACTGCTACCAAGACGACGACCAAGAAGTCTTCTAAGAAGACCGAAACGGTCGACGAGGACGAAGACACCGATGAGGCGACGGATGAGTCGACTGACTCGGACGCTACCAAGACGACGGCCAAGAAGGAAGAGAACGAGGTCACGAAGGTCAAAGTCTCCGTTGCCAAGGGAAAGACCGCGTGGATTGAGGTCAAGGTCGACGGCAAGTCGGTCTATGGCGCCCAAGCGACTGGCCCCTTTGAGCAGGAGTACACGCCCGAGTCCTCGATCGAGATCACCACGTCCAAGCCTTCCGATGTCACCGTTACCAAGAACGGTGAAAAGGTCCGTTACGACACCAAGACCTCGGGCGTGGCGCGTGTGACGATCACCGTCCCCAAGAAGGAGACGACTGATTCCGAGAATGGTGAAAGTTCTGATGGTACCGACACCACCGATGGTGCCGATACCACCGACGTTACCGATGCCCAGTCCGCGGATGGCGCCGATACCGCAACTGACGGTCAGACGCCCACCGATTCTACCGACTATTCGTACGATAGCTACTAAGCCGCTCGTACGCGAAAGGAAACATCATGGCTAAAGATTCCAGCTTCGACGTCGTGTCCGAGGTCAACATGCAAGAGGTCGACAACGCCTTCCAGCAGACCACGCGCGAGATTTCCCAGCGCTATGACCTTAAGGATTCCGGCGCCACGATCGAGCTTTCGAAGGGCGACAAGCTCTTTACGATTAACGCCCCGGCCGACTTTGTCTCCAAGCAGATTATCGACGTGCTGAGCTCCAAGCTCATCAAGCGCGGCATCGACCTCAAGGCTGTCTCGTGGGATGCTCCTCAGGCGGCATCGGGCGGCACCGTGCGCGTGTTCGGCCATATCGTCGAGGGTATCGACCAGGCGACCGCCAAGAAGATCAACAAGGACATCAAGGACCAAAAACTCAAGGTCAAGGTGACCATCGAGGCCGACAAGCTGCGTGTTTCCTCTGCTTCGAAGGATGCGTTGCAGACCGTGATCCAGTTCCTGCGCGACCAGGACTACGGCCAGCCGCTACAGTTCACCAACTACCGCTAATATCATTCGAAAGGACCGCTCTCCAACATGGATACACCGTTGGGCTCCGTGCTCTACATCACCCTCGGGTGCGCTAAGAACGAGGTTGACACCGACCGCATGCGTTCTCTTTTGACCGCCGCAGGCTACGAGGAGGCATTCGACCCGCAGGATGCCGATATCGCTATCGTCAATACGTGCTCGTTTCTTGCCTCCGCAACGTCCGAGAGCATCGAGACCACGCTCGAGCTCGCCAACGAGGTTCAGGACGGCGTTCGTTCTTGCCCCATCGTCATGTGCGGCTGTGTGCCGTCGCGCTATGGCGACGACCTGCCTGACGAGCTGCCCGAGGTCGCTGCCTTTGTGAAGGCCGACGAGGAGGACGGCATCGTGGCGGTCATTGATGGCGTACTGGGTGTCGAGCGTGAGATCGCAGCCTATATTCCGCAGGTCAAGCGCACTGTCGAGGGCGCTGTCGCCTACGTCAAGATCTCCGATGGCTGCAACCGCTTCTGCAGCTTCTGCATGATCCCCTACATTCGCGGTCGCTATCATTCGCGCAATGCCGAGAGCATTATCTCCGAGGTGCGCGACCTGGTTGCCGGCGGTGTGCGCGAGATCGTGCTGATCGGCCAGGACACGGGTATTTGGGGCACCGACTTTGCCGACGAGGACGTCGCCGAGGGCTCGCCGCGCAATCTGGCGCAGCTGCTGCGTGCCGTCGCCGAGGCCGTGCGCCCGCACAACGTCTGGGTCCGCGTGCTCTATCTGCAGCCCGAGGGCATGACTGACGAACTCATCGAGACGATTCGCGATACACCCGAGGTGCTGCCCTATATCGATATCCCCGTGCAGCACTGCGACGCGCGCATCCTCAAGGCCATGCGCCGCTCCGGTTCGCGCCAGGAGCTCGAGGACCTGTTCCGCGACCTGCGCGAGCGCATCCCCGGTATCGTGATCCGCTCTACGGCCATGGTAGGGTTCCCGACCGAGACCGACGACGAGTTCCGCGACCTTATTGACTTTATGGACGCCGTGGGCTTTGACTACACGAGCGTTTTTGCCTACTCGCAGGAGGAGGGTAGCCTGGCCGCCAAGATGGAAGGTCAGGTTGACGAAGAGGTTAAGCTCGAGCGCGCCCAGGAGGCCATGGATCTGGCCGAGTCGCTCGGCTTTGCCGCGACTGCCGCGCACGTGGGCGAGCGCGCTCAGGTGATCGTTGACGGCATCGAGGAGACCGAGGACGGTGCCGAGCTCATCGGACATGCCTGGTTCCAGGCGCCCGATTCCGATGGTGCGGTGCATCTGGATGCCAGCGAGGCATCTGTGGGCGATATTCTGACGGTCGAGTTTACCGATAGCTTCTGCTACGAGCTTATCGGTCATGTTGTGGAGTAGGAGAGCGTCGTGGCTAACGAGAGCAATAAGGAACTGACGAGTGTTTGGACGCCCGCCAACATCGTGACGTGCGTGCGCATCGTCTTTATTCCGGTGTTCATGATCGTGTCGGCGCTGTCTCACACGAGCGTTGCCGGTACGGATTTGAGCACCTTCGACGGCCCGCTCGCCGCCGCCGCCTTTATTCTGTACGTCATCCTGTCGTGCACAGATAAGGTTGATGGCTACCTGGCTCGTTCACGTAACGAGATCACCGACTTCGGTAAGTTCTTGGATCCCATCGCCGATAAGTTGCTCGTGTTCTCGGCCCTGCTTCTGTTCTTGGATTTTGGTACCGTAACCGTGTGGTCGGTGTTCATCATCCTGTTCCGCGAGCTGCTGGTGAGCGCCTTGCGCATGGTCGCGAGTGCGGCCGGTGTGGTCGTTGCGGCCGATAAGCTCGGCAAGTACAAGACGGCGACTACGATGGTCTCCATCTGCGGCTATCTGTGCGTCTTTGCGATGTCTGGCCTTAATCTGGCCCCGGTTGCGCTGACGCTCGGTATCTATGGCGTCTCGCGCTTCCTGTACGCCGTGGCCGTTATCTTGACCGTTATCTCGGGCGCTCAGTACTTCTGGAACTGCCGCAAGATCGTCTTTTCGGTCTAGGTCCTGGTAGGCATGACGGAATCATTTGAGCAGATTGCCGCGCATAACGAAGAGCTCGCACGCGATATTGTCGAGCGTGCAAGCGTTCGTGGCGTGACGGTTTCGACGGCTGAATCTCTGACGGCGGGCATGATTGCCTCGACGATCGCCGATATCCCCGGTGCCTCGGCGGTGCTGCGCGGCGGTGCGGTGACGTACTGCGACGAGATTAAGCATCGCGTGCTCGGCGTTGAGCAAGAGACGCTCGACCGCTATACCGCGGTGTCGTACCAGACGGCGTGCGAGATGGCTGCCGGTTCGCTGGAGCTGTACCAGAGCGATATTGCCGTGAGTGCGACGGGCTATGCCGGCCCCGGTGGAGGGACCGAGGACGATCCGGCTGGAACCTTTTATATTGGCTGGGCGTATCACACGGCCAATGGGGGAGTGCCGGTCGCGGACTCCATTCGTTGTCACTATGAGGGCGATCGTTCGTGTGTTCGTGCCCATGCGGTCGCGGAGGCACTGGGTCGCATTGTCTGTGTGCTCGATTCTATGGAATAGACGTGTTTTAAGGGGCCTCCGGGCCCCTTAATTGTGGAGATAGGGACCTCCGGCGAATTTTATCTTTGTGCAGGTAGTTGTCGTATTTTTCCTCGTCATGATTTTCTTGGTTCGCCTGCGGTCAAGATTATGGTCAGTGTTTGGTCGGCGTTTGGTTGGGTTTTGGAAAGGTCAGCTGCATATGATTTATCTGAACGGTTGACCACGAACAGCCGTTCGTTTATTATCGATGCAGGTTGTTAAGAGGAGGGCTATTCATGGCCAAGAATTCAGGTCCCGTACGTACCGTTCATGCTCGCACGACGGGTAAAGAGCGCGATGAGATGATCGCCACCACCAAGGCCGAGATCGAGAAGAAATTCGGCCAGGGTTCCATCATGAGGTACGGCGACGGTGGTCCCGAGCTCGAGGTCGAGGCCATTCCCACGGGCGCCCTGGCCCTCGATGCCGCGCTGGGCATCGGCGGCGTGCCGCGCGGCCGTATCGTCGAGATTTACGGCCCCGAGTCCTCCGGTAAGACGACGCTTTCGCTCGAGATTTTGGCAGAGGCCCAGGCTATGGGCGGCGTCGTGGCATTTATTGATGCCGAGCACGCGCTCGATCCCACGTATGCCGCGCGTATCGGCGTGGACATCGATGAAGTCCTCATTTCCCAGCCCGATACGGGCGAGCAGGCGCTCGAGATCGTCGACATGCTCGTGCGCTCTGGCGCCATCGACGCCATTGTCGTCGACTCTGTCGCGGCTTTGACTCCGCGTGCCGAGATCGAGGGCGAGATCGGCGACACTACGGTCGGCCTTCAAGCCCGTCTGATGAGCCAGGCGCTCCGTAAGCTCGCCGGCTCGCTCGCCAAATCTAAAACGACCTGCATCTTCATTAACCAGCTGCGTGAGAAGATCGGCGTCATGTTCGGCAACCCCGAGACCACGACGGGCGGCCGCGCCCTCAAGTTCTTTTCGTCGGTGCGCATCGATATTCGCCGCATCGACAGCATCAAGCTCAAGGACGAGGTTATCGGCAATCGCGTGCGTG
>CABUTH010000126.1 GCA_902494465.1 uncultured Collinsella sp. | reverse complement strand
GTCAGCGAAAACGACCCTAAGCGAGCAAGGTGACGTGAAATGAAAGGGCGCTGACCTTCTGGTCGCGCCCTTGAAATTGAACGTCAGATTGCCGCTTAGGGGCGTTTGCAGCGTCGAGCCGTTACGCGGTTTGGTAAAACCGCGTAACTAGATTAATTTGGTTGACTCCAGTTTTTCGATGATCCAGTCGTTGGCTTTGATGACCGGGCGGCGGAAGACGACGCCCAGGGCCAGAGACGGAATCAGATAGCTCGCCAGAATGCCCAGTTCAATCCAGTACTCCATATGGTAGGCGCCAGCCATGGCGGCATGCATAGCGTTGATGCCATGGGTAAACGGCAGGAACGGATATATCGCCTGGAACACGGGGCCGGTCATCTCGATGGGAAACGTGCCGCCCGAACCGCCGACCTGCATGACCAACAGCACGACAGCGAGCGCCTTGCCGATATCGCCAAACGAAACCGTAAGCGTGTAGACGATATTGGAGAACACGAGACTCGCGACCCAGCCCGCCAGCACAAACTGCAGCGGGTTGTCGCACTGAATGCCAAAGAACAGGATGTCGCCCGCGCACACGAGCGTTGCCTGCAGCAGGGCCAAACCGCCAAAGAACAGGTAGCGACCCAGGTAGATCTCGTGCAGGCGCACGGGGATGAGCTCGTTGATAAGCTCATCGTCAACCGAGACCTTCATCATGGCCGCCAGTACAATCGAGCCGACCCAGAGCGACAGAATCGTGTAGAACGGCGCCATGGCTGAACCGTAGTTGCGGATCGGATAGACCGGCTTGCGGTCGAGTGCGACGGGACCGGAAAGCGACACGGCAAGGCCCTCGGGGTCGTTGCCAATCATCGTCTTGATCGTGGCAAGGTCGTCCGACATCAGGGCGCCATCGAGCTCGTCCTTAAACGCGCTGATCTTGTCCGACGCCTCGCCCAGCCGATCGGAAGCCTTGTTGACCAGCTTTGCAGCCTTGGAGAGGCCCTTTGCCAGCGAACCGGATGCGTCGGTCAGGCCGTCTACGGCGCTATCCAGATCGCCCGAGATGCCATCGAGCGAGTCCAGGATGCCCGAAACCGTCTTCTTGAGCTCCTTGGCCTTAACCGAGAACGTGGAATCGTAGTCGGACTTGGCGCCCGAAATGCCCGCCTTGGCATCGGCGATGGCCTGATCGACCTCGGCACGCGTGCTGTTGACCTCTGCCATGCTGTCAGAAAGGGACTTAGCAGTTGCCGTCAGGTCCTTGGCGTTGTTGCGATACTCCACCGCGATCCTGCCCAGCGATGTTGCCGCAGACTTAAGGCTCTCCTGGAGCTTTTCGTCACTGACCTGCTCGGCAAAGCCGCGGAGCTGGTCGGCCGTGGCGTCGATATCGTCGGCACGTGTATTGAGCGCCGCCGCGGCATCGTTGAGCTGAGACACCGTAAGGTCGACATGCTGATTCGCGGCATCGAATGCCTTCGCAAGCTCGGCGGACACGTTGTCGAACGAGCCCGCGCTTCCGTCAATCGCGGCGTTGATGGCGTCGTTGGCGGCCTTCAGCGCTTCTTTGGAATCGCTCATGCCGCTCTTGGCATGCTCCATCAACTGCTTGGTCGACTCATCGACCGTACCCGTCTGCTGGAGCATACCGCTCGCCGACGTCAACGAATCGGACGTAGAGCTCAAAATGCCCGCCAGCGACGAAGCATTAGCCTGAACGTCTTGCAGGTCCCCAATCGAATCGCCGAGCGTCGAGGACAGGTTGGCGATAAAGTTGCTGACCTGGTCGGTGCTCATGTAATCGAGCAGGCTGGACACCGTCTTAAGACCGATGCTCGTAATGGTCTCGGTAAAAGATTCGTTAACCTGGTTCTGAACGGCGCTCGAACCCTTCTCGGTCACGATCTGCGCGATGGCGTTGGCCTTCTGGTTCTCATAGAACTCGATATCGGCGTGTTTCACGTCGGTCGAGAAGAGCGTCATCATGTCGGAGCTAAAGCTCTTGGGGATTACGACGGCCGCATAGTAAGCGCCCGACTTAACACCGTCGATAGCCTTATCGCGATCGTTGAGCACAACCCAGTCAAAGTTCTCGTTACCACGCAGGGCGGCGGTAACGTTTTCGCCCACGTTGACCTCGACGGGAATCAGGTCGCTCTCGTAACCCTCATCGGTGTTGACCACGGCGATCTTAAGATTACCGGTGTTGCCGTACGGGTCCCAGCTGCCGGCGATGTTAAACCATGCATACAAGCACGGCACGATAATGAGGCCCATCACGACAATCAAGCCGATTACGGAGCGAGACACGTTTTGGACATCACGCTTAAACAGATGCAGAATGTTCTTCATTTATGCCTCACCTCCTTTTGAGTGCTTGCCAAGCGGGGCGCCATCCTCATTCATCACAAATGTGTCGTCCCCGTTCGCGGGCACATGGTGCATATCGTGGTGAATGGACTGGTCGGCAGCCTGATCCTTGGATTTAGAGCCTCGCTCGCTGGCATTCAGGCCAAACATACGACGGGCGGCCGGAATGGCGGCCGTGTGCTCGCGCATCTCGCGGCGCAGGTCCTCATCCGAAAGCGCCGAGATGCGCATCTGGGTGTTGAGGCTCGAGCGGATGTACTCGATATTGATAAGCCAGCCGCAGATGGCAATAACCGAGATGATCCAAATGACAAGCAGGATGATCTTGCCGTTATTGTCGATATCGAGAACCGTCGAAAGGACAAAGAGCAGGACCTGAACGCCCACCACGGCGGCAAAACCGCCCTTGATGTAGTACGGGTAGCGATGTTCAAAGGCGACCGCATGATCGAGCAGTTCGCGACGGTACGAATCGGAATCGAGCATGACACGCATGGCCGTGCGCAGCGAGTAGCGCTGGCGCGGCAGGTCGTTGGACTCGCAAATCATCATACCGGTCGTGGAAAGCTGTTTATCAAAGAGCAGGTTAAGGTTGAGCAGCAGCGGACGCAGCTGCAGACCGATAAAGAGCGCCACGATCAAGAACACGCCCAGAATGCACAGGTTAAACAGGTAGTTGAACGAGTACATGCCGCCGACCGTCTCGCGCAGCAGATTGATGCCGTAGGTAAAGGGCAGCAGCGGGTGCAGCCACTGGAAGAAGCCGGGCATCATCTCGATGGGATACATGCCCGACGAACCCGGAATCTGCACGATGACGAGAATGACGCCGATTGCCTTGCCGATGTGCTTAAACGTAGTGGACAGCGCATAGATGATATTGACGTAGGTGAACGAGATGGCGATGCCGCCCAGCACGAACAGCAGCGGGTTGATGCACTGCACGCCAATCACCAGATCGCCCACCGTCACGATGATGGCTTGGAGCGCGCCCAAGATCACCAGGAGCATCCAACGGCCGAAGTAGCCCTGGCGCGCCGTAAAGCTGCCAATGCCCTCGCGATCGACCTCGAGCTTGTAGATGGCGATGAGTACGTAACCGCCCACCCAAAGCGCCAGATTGGTGTAGAAGGGAGCGATGCCCGAGCCAAAGCTCTTGACCGGATAGATCGACTTGGACGTCAGCTCGACCGGAGAGGCCATGAAATCTGCCACGTCATTGACATCGACGCCCATAAGGTCGGCGAGCTCGCCCATAGACTCAGAGGTCTGCAGCGCCGCGATGTCGTTGGCAGCGGTCGCAAGCTTGTCCTGGACCTTGGCAAGCGAGGAATCGGTCTGGGACAGCGTGGTCTTGGCCTGGCCGAGCGTAGCGCTAAGCTGCGCCAACGTGCCGCGCGCATTTGCAAGTGTAGGTGTCATACCCGAGACGATACCGGTCAGGTCGCCCGAAACGGCAGCAAAAGAGTCGAGCGCGCTCGCGGCCATCGGCAGCGCGTTTTGGCCCAAGTCCGTCTGGGCTTGGCCAAGGTTGGTCGCACCGGTATGAATTGCGTTATTGATAGCGTCACTGGCACCCGAAACAGCCGCTGCGTCATTCGCCATGGCGCTCGACTGCGCGGACAGACCGTCCTTGATGCTCTGAAGCTTTTCATTCTGCTCTCGAAGCAAATCGATGGTCGATACAATGCGCGCGTCAATTTCCTCGGAACCTGTCGACGTGTCATTGGCGAGAATCTCTAAGTGCCCGATAACGGCCTTATTGTGGTCGATCGTCGCTTGGAGAGACTCGAGCGAGTTGTCGATACGGGTGGTCGTAGATGTGACCGTGCCCGTCAGCTTGCCGATGGCAGCGTTCGCAGAGGCTGACGTCTTGGTGAGCGCAAGGCTGCCTTCCGAGAGCGCCTTGGAGAGCGAGGCGACAGAGTTGCCCGCCGTGGCGCGAGCCTCGCCCAGCAGGTCATTGCCCTGGGAGATCGCCTGCGTCAGCGACGGCGCCTGACCCTGCAGACCGGCAAGTGCCGCATCTGCCGAGGCAATGGAACCACTCGTCTTATCGATGGCGGCATTCATGTCGCCAATCGAATCACGCACTTCGCCCAACGTATCGGAAGCCTCTGATACCGAACCGGCCAACGAATCCTGAGTCTGGGTTGCCTTGTCCTTTAAATCGACTCCGGCATCCTTGGCAATACTGGCAACGGTCTCGCCCACCGTGGAGACAAATTCCGAGTTGATCTGCTCCTCGATGGTGTTTGCACCGGTGTCGGTAACCTTGGGCGCAATAGCGCTCTTCTTCTCATTGACGTAGTACGTAAGCTTGGGCTGATGGTAGTTGCCGTCGAGCATCGAAACCAGGTTATCCGAGAAGTTCTTGGGGACTACGATGGCCGCATAGTACTCACCGCTCTCGACGCCCTCTTTGGCATCGGCCGCAGAATCGACGAAGGTCCAGCCCAGCTGATCGTTCTCCTTGAGCTGATCGACGACCTGATCGCCCGCGTTGAGCTCGCCCACCAGGTCGTTTTGGGTGCCCCGATCGTTGTTGGCGATGGCAATCTTGATGCCCTGGGTGTTTCCGTACGGATCCCAGTTGGCCACGATGTTGTACCAGGCATACAGCGAGGGAATAACGCACACGCCAAGGGTAACCACCAAGGCGACGGGGTTCACAAGCAGTCGCTTAATGTCGCGCTTAAATATCGCAAAGGAGACCTTTGCATTGGATAGTTTGCTGCCGAGACTCACGCTTGGACCATCCATCCTGTCGTTGAATCGAATCGTACTATCGATAACCATTGTACGTAAGCGCTTTAGCGTCTCAGAGCACAATGGTATTGAGTTTTGCGGGTAGCAATATACTACGAAGACGAATTAGCGTACAGTTGTACAGTATCTTTAATTTCAGCAGGTCACAAAACCACAACCCGCACAAATTAGCAATTCAAATAGTCATCGGGGACGTTCTTAAACGACTGGTCAAACAAGAACGCCCCCAACGACTAGTTTGGACCACGGTAACATCGATGTTTTAGCAATGCCAGCGAGCGGGCGCCAGAGCGAACAAATTGGCATGAAAAGAGGACGGCATAGACCTTCTGGTCATGCCGTCCTCTTTGAATGACAAGTTGTCGCTCT
>CABUTH010000125.1 GCA_902494465.1 uncultured Collinsella sp. | reverse complement strand
CGTCGGGTCGACGGCGGCAACGTTGCCTGCCTCGAGCTCGCGCAGGCGCTCGGCGATGCCGGCCTCCACACGATCGAGCAGGGCGTCGAAGTCCATGCTGCCACCCTCGCCGGGAAAGCCTTTCTTAAGCCCCGGGATGCGACCGTCGCCGCGCTCCTCCTCGAGCAGCTCGGCGCTCGCGGCGCCGCGCAACGCCGGCTTGCCGCCCTTGGTCGAAAAGTAGAGCGCCGCGCGGGTGTCCAAATCCAGCGCCCGGCGCATGGCCTGGGCGTAGATGAGCGTTTGGGTATGTGGCGGCAACCAGCGCGAATCGTCGATGGGCGCCGTGCCCGATTCCTCGTCGCGCACCGTAGGGTCGGCGAGCTTAAACTCCTCAACGCCCGTGCGGTGCTTGTAGTCGATCACCACGGCGCGGTTCTCGGCATCCACGTCCACGCGGTCGATGCGCCCGCCAAGCGGCCAACCGGCATACTCAACCTTGAGCTCGTTGAAGGCGAACTCCAGGTAGCGCGGGGCAAAGGGGGCAAGTGCCTCGGACTCGTAGGCAAGCACACCCTCCAGCTGCGGCAAAATCTCGGCCACCTGGCGCTCCTCCACCGGAGAGAGCGGCACCAGCGGGCCCTCGGTACCGCGCTTGCCGGCGTGCTCGGCCAGAGTCTCGGCAAAGACCTCGTGCAGCAGCTCCTTCGCGCGCGGCAGGTTCATGGGCGTCACGCGCTCCATGCCCTCCCGCGGAAGACGCGCATGCAAGTGCTCCAGCACGTCATGGACAAAGTTACCCTTCTCCATGTTGCCAAAGCCGGCGTCGATCGACTGAGGTTTGACGCGATACGAGACGAACCAGCACAGCGGGCAGGTGGAATAGGCCTCGATCTGCGAGGCGGACGTCAGGCGCGGCACGAGTGGCGCGTCCTCGCCCTCGCCATCGCGACGACGCAGGACCAGGTACGGCACAGCCGCCTCACTCAAATGCTGAGGAGCCTCGCACGCAACACGCTTGCACTCAATGCCCTCGCCGGCCGCTGGATCAAAGTCGGCGACGATACCGCCCTCGCCCACGCACACAACCTTGGCGGCGCCAGCGGCCTCGGCGTGCGCTCGCAGCTCGGTCCACACGGCAGCCGGATAGCACTCGCGCGCCTGGCGATCGTGGGTCACGCGGGCGAGCACAACGGGGCCGCGTGCCGCCCGCATCGCGCGGCCAAAGCGCACGCGCAGCAGGGCCGCGGGCTCAAGCGTCACGCCGCTGCGCCCCAGCTCTGCCGTCAGCGTGGCTAGCGGGCCCTCCTCATGTGAGAGCGGATAACTGTCCAGGTCGACGTCGGCAAACAGCACGGCGTCGTAGCTGTCGGGGCGCAGGGCTGCCGCATCGGCAAGCGACGCAAAGCGCGCCTGGGCGCGCGGCGCGCGGTCGACCTCGTAGGTCTCGTAATCGTATGCGGTGCTGCGCTTGTCCACCTTGGTACGAACGCCGTCGAGCACGGGCACGGTCGCGGCCTGCGACACGTCGAGCGCACGAGCATCGTTCATAAGGATGTCGATGGCATGTCGCAGCAGGGCGGTCTCCGCCTGACGACGAGCCTGACCGTCAAGGCCTCCAAGGGCGCGATCGGGCAACGTCTCGGCGACGGCGAGCATGGCCTTGAGCGCCGTCACGGGTTTGTCGCGCCACAGCGCCTGGAACACGTCCGAGACCACGCACGGCACGTTCTTAAACCAGTTCTCGTCGCTCGCCGCCTTGCGCGCACCCCTGACCTGGCCCTGCACGCTCTGCAGCAGGCTCTTGACGGCCGTGGTGGTCTTGCCGCGCGACAGGCGCATGTTCTTGTCGAAGGTGCGCGCGCTGGCGGCATCGGCACCCGAAAGCGGACTGTAAATCCAGTCGGTAAGCTCCGGCGCGGGCCACCACTCGGTCTTAGAGGCGGTGCCCTCGTCGGCGGCCTTCATGCGCTCGATCAGATTGGCGAGCGCCGTGAACTGCCTGCCCGCGATGGATTGGGAAAACGCCGTGAACTCGGTTGTCTCGGCCGCAATGTGACGCGCCGCCAAACGGGCAGAGAGTTCACCAAACAGCTGGGGCGCCCGGGCAGACACCACGAGCACGCGCACGGGGTCCGCGGACGCCGCGACACCGCCGTCGACCGCGGCGTCCTCACACGTTTTTACCAGCTCATCGATTGCATCAACATAAGCGTGGGCGCGGGCGTGAGGGCCGGCAACCTCTACAAAGGTTGGCTGAGCGGCGGACTTGGAGGCAGTCTGGGGCGCGGTGGCATCCTCCCCCAGCGGCGCGGCCTCAAACAGCACACCGCGGGCATCAAATGCCGCGGCAAGCTCCTCGCGCATTGCCGCCTGCTCGCGGGCAAGCAGCACAACGACCTCTCCCCCGTTATTCGCCACGGCCGACAGCAGCTCGAGCAAGTCGTGCGTAAACGACGTGATACCGCGCACGCATACGGCGCGGGCGCACGCCGGAAGGTTGTCGGCCAGCACCTCGCCCATAAGGTCAGCCGCCTCGCAGGGCTCGACCATGTCTCGACGGTCCAAGCCGCTCGCATAGGCACTCAACAGCTCGAACACGCGAGCCTCGGCGTCGCTCTTGGGATCGGGCCGGCAAACGTCGCCGCGGCGGCGCTCGGCACCCGTTCCCGCTACGCCCGGCAGCACATCGCGGGCCATACGCGCGAGCATGCGCACTGTGCCCTGGCTGCGCGAAAGCGGCTGAAGGTCGGCATCGTCGAGACGCGTGACCATGTCCGAGAACAGCATCTGGCGCTGCAGGTTGTCGACGAAACCGCGCCCGTCGCCCAAAAGCTCCCAAAGCGAGCGAAGCCACGATGTAGGCGTCTTGTAGTCAATACCCAGCGAAACGCCGGCTTCCGCCGCATCATGACGGCACAGGTCGAGCTCGGCAAACGTTGGCGCCAGCAGCACGGCACGCCCGTGGCGGGCAATAAGGTCGGCAAGCAGCGCCGACTCGGCATCGCTCAAATCCGTGTCGGCATTGGTGGTATAGATTCGAACAGGCATGGTCCTCCGCTCAAACTGTTCGCAATAATCAATGCATCCATCCTACCCGCCCACGCGGACAGATTTGCCCCACGCCAACAGATTTCCTCCGTCCCCAAGGGATCAAAAAACCGCCCCCGGAGGGACGGTTCTTCGTAATTCATTGTTGTCGCTGGCCTACTCGCCATCCTCCAGCTTGATGAGGATCTTGCGATAGCCGCCGTACTCGCCGTTCAGCGCCTTTGAAACGCGGCTCACCGTAGTGGACGAAGCGCCGGTGCGGGCCTGAACCTCAACATAAGGCTCGCCCTCATCCAGATAGCGCGCAACCTGCAGACGTTGCGAAAGATCGCAGATCTCGCGCGGCGTGCAGATATCGGTCAAAAACGCTTGGATATCCTTCTCGTCATCCAAAAGACTAAATGCGTGGACCAGCTGCTTGACATCAGGCTTGTCAAACATGTTCTCGATATTCATCGATCACCGCCAAACCCGCCAAAAGGCATCGAAGTTGATACTGACATCGGGCATCGTTCACCCGTTCTATGCAATAGGGCAACGCCTGTGGCTTTTGCCCGTAGCAGTGTAGCACACCACCAAACTAAAGCGACAAGACTCTCTGCCAGCGGCGCGTTTTTCAGGACGAACGCCGTTTAGAAACCATATGCGCACGTAAGCTCCACGAATATTTGAGACAATGGGCGCCCAAACACCGCGGCGCGCCCGCGCAACCATCCAGGTCGCCGCCGTAAGCCGCTTCACGCGACGCCAGCAATCCCGGCGCAAGAAAGGATTCACGCCATGCGCTTTATGCTTAACTGGCTCTTCACCTCGATCGCCATCGCGATCGCCACGTTCCTCGTCCCCGGTATCCAACCCTTCGGCTTTGCCGAGACCTGGGTCTGCTTTGCCTTTGTGGGACTGTTCCTGAACATTGTCGATTCGTTCGTCAAACCGTTCCTGACCGTCATCTCACTGCCGCTCACTATTATTACGCTTGGTGTTTTTCAGCTCGTAGTCAACAGCTTTATGCTCGAGCTGGCCAGCTACCTGTCGGTCAATCTGCTGGGCGCGGGCATCTCCATCGCCAGCTTTGGATCGGCCTTTATGGGCAGTATCCTGGTATCCATCACGCGCAGCATCCTCGACAGCATCGCCGAGGACTAAAACGGCCATTCCGGCCGTGCCCGTCTCAACAGCCCAAAACGAAGGCCGCCCATCGCAAAAATGGGCGGCCTTCTTATTTGTCAAGTCTCAAAGGGCGAGAGAATCTACCATTTCTACCCCGTCCCCAAATGGCAGGTGTGGGTTAGATGACGTAGTCGTAGCCATGGTTGGGAGCGACAAGTTGATCGAGTGTCACACCGTCGAGGTAGTCGTTGATGAGCTTGTCCAGGTTCTTCCACACGTCGAGCGTGGGGCACTCATCCGAGCGTGAGCAGCCCTTGCAGTCGCCATCCAGGCATGCAACCGGTGCCAGACTGCCCTCGGTCAGGCGCAGGATCTCGCCCACCGTGTACTGCTCGGGCGGGCGCGTGAGCACGTAGCCGCCGCCCTTGCCGCGCATGCCCGAAAGCATGTTGGCGCGCACGAGCGTAGCCAAGATGTTCTCGAGATATTTCTCGGAAATCCCCTGTCGCGCCGCGATCTCTTTGAGCGGGATGCGACCGGCCGCCTGGTGCTCGGCCAGATCGACCATAACGCGCAGGGCATATCTGCCCTTTGTAGAAACCAACATGTATAGTGCTGCCTTTCGGTCATTTAGTCCGTAGAAATTCTAGCCGAAAAATTGGTTTTGAAAATACCCGTTCCGGTCAAGATGGTTAATCAGCTCGTAATAATCTTCTATTTCCTATTGCATTACTAGGCTTTAGTGTCTAGTATGCTTCCCAACAGCTAAACGAACAACCTATTAGGTTTATGGGTTTAGCTGCTACACGCACCGTGAAACCACACGGCAACCAGCAACTTGAACACTTTGGAGGTTCACCATGAGCAAGGTTTACACGTCCATCGATCAGCTTATCGGCCACACCCCGCTCCTGGAGCTCACTCATTTTGAGGCCGACGAGGACCTCAAGGCTCGTGTGCTCGTCAAACTCGAATACTTCAACCCCGCCGGGTCAGTTAAAGACCGCGTCGCCAAGAACATGATTGACGAGGCCGAGAAGGCAGGCAAGCTCGTGCGCGGCGGCGACTACACCATCATCGAGCCCACGAGCGGCAACACCGGCGTCGGCATCGCCTCGGTGGCGGCCGCCCGCGGCTACAAGGTGATCATCACCATGCCCGAGACCATGTCCGTCGAGCGCCGCAAGCTGATGCAGGCATACGGTGCGCAGCTCGTGCTCACCGACGGCTCCAAGGGCATGAAGGGCGCTATCGCCAAGGCAGAGGAGCTGCAGAAGGAGACCCCCAACAGCATTATCGCCGGCCAGTTTGTGAACCCCGCCAACCCCGCCATCCACAAGGCCACGACCGGCCCCGAGATCTGGGATGACACCGACGGCGAGGTCGACATCTTCGTCGCCGGCGTCGGCACCGGCGGCACCGTGACCGGCGTGGGTGAGTTCCTTAAGGAGCAGAACCCCGAGATTCAGATCGT
>CABUTH010000124.1 GCA_902494465.1 uncultured Collinsella sp. | reverse complement strand
GCGCCCAGCGCGAGGAGCGCCTGGATCTGCTCGAGGCCCGCATCAAGGACCTGGGCATGAATCCCGAGCAGTACAAGTACTACCTTGACCTGCGCCGCTACGGTTCCTGCAAGCACGCCGGCTACGGTCTGGGCTTCGAGCGCTTGGTGATGTACCTCACCGGCGTGGGCAACATCCGCGACGTCCTGCCGCACCCGCGCACCGTGGGCAACGCCGACTTCTAATCGCCATAGCGCCACCAAACGCGTTCCAGTGCATCACGCCAGCGCCTCTCGGCAAGCCGAGGGGCGCTTTTTTCAACAGCATCCGTCAAGCTTTTGGCAAGTTTTTGGTCAGTTGAGCAGGGCTGTTGAAAACTCGACCCGCCGTTTGCCGACGACTACCGACCGCCCAGAGCGCCCTGCGCCCCTGGGAAAGCCCCACGTCCTAGGCTCCATACCGTCGCCACCCAAAACGGAAAGGACGTGGGCACCATGACCGAAGCCGCTGTTGAAACCTACGACACCACGACGAGGGGCGCCGCCTCGATGGCAGCCTATCGCGCCGTTCGCATCCTGCAACTATTAAGCGAAAACACCGGCGAGGACAAGGCCATGCTTACCGATGAGTTGATCCGGCGCCTCGCCCATCCCGACGACCCCGCTCGCATGCCCATCTCGGCGGCGCGGCGCAGCATCTACACCGCCATCTCCGCGCTTCGCCATGCCGGATACGAAATTGAGTACAAACGCGGCGTGGGCTACAAACTTCTTACCCGCCCGCTCACCGACGAAGAGATCATCCGGCTCCACGGTATGGTCATGCGCAACCGCTCCACGCCTATCGCTATCCGCAAGAGCATGGCGCAGCACTTAGTTGCCATGGCGAGTGCCGACGTTCGCGGCTACCTCGATACACCCGAACCCGTTCCAAGCGCAGGCAGCAAGGCTACCAAGGCAACACGCACGCCCATCAAGCGCATCGACACGTGCGAGCTCGTCGAGCAGGCCATCGACCACGGAACCACGGTGAGTTTTGATATTTCGAGCGTCACGACACGCGGCGAAACCGAAGCAGCACGGATGACACTCCGTCCCTTTGCCATCAGGCAGCGCGATGGCATCTCGTATCTGCTGGGAACGGTCTACGACGCCCGAGGCACCGACGATACGCTGCGCACCGTCGAGATCGCCCGTATGAGAAACGTCAGCACGCGCCTGCTCGACGGCAAGAAGCTCTTCGCCGCCCTGGACGAGGACGACGCCTCCTCCGCCGCATAAGACCCTCCGCCGCCCATTCGACTACCCGTACCGCCCATCCGATTCTGTATTAAAAAACCCGCCAGGCTGTTGTAAAAATGGACATCAGCGCTACTATAGTTCCACTTGCACTTTGTCCCAGTGCAGTGTTTCCAGCCATTTTTATACTGGGGGTAATGATATGAAGGACATCACCATCAGCCGCAGGAGCCTTCTGGTCTCCGCCGGCCTGCTCGCGCTCGCCCCGCTCGCCGGATGCGGCGGCAACTCTGGTTCCGGCTCCGCTGCCGCCGGTTCCGACTACACCATCGGCGTTCTGCAGCTCACCGAGCACTCCGCGCTCGATGCCGCCAACGACGGCTTCGTCAAGGCCATCAAGAAGAGCGGCCTTAAGGTCAAGATCGACCAGAAGAACGCCCAGAACGACCAGTCCACGTGTAAGTCCATTGCCGACAAGTTTGTGGGCGACAACGTCAACCTGATTTATGCCATCGCCACGCCCGCCGCGCAGGCTGCCGCCGGCGCCACGGCCGATATCCCCATCGTGGGCTGTGCCATCACCGACTACGCCGCCTCCGGCCTGGTCCAGGACAACGACAAGCCGGGCACCAACGTCACGGGCGCTTCCGACCTCACCCCGGTCGCCGAGCAGCTCGAGATGATGCAGAAGGTCCTGCCCGACATTAAAAAGGTCGGCCTACTCTACTGCACCGCCGAGTCCAACTCCGACGTCCAGATCAAGGCCGCCAAGAAGGAGCTCGACAAGCTGGGGCTCGAGTACACCGATTTCACCGTCTCGAGCTCCAACGAGATTCAGTCCGTCGTCGAGTCTGCCGTGGGCAAGGTCGATGCGCTGTACTCCCCCACTGACAACACCATCGCCGCGGGCGCCTCGCAGGTCGGCCAGATCTGCAAGGAGAACAAGCTTCCCTTCGTGACTGGCGAGGAGGGCATGTGTAAGGCCGGCGGCCTGTTCACCCTCTCCATCAACTATGAGGACCTGGGCTACGCCGCGGGCGAGATGGCCGTCAAGATCCTGAAGGGCGAGGCCAAGCCCGAAGACATGCCGATCAAGCACCTCTCGAGCAAAGACCTGGTCGTCGTCAAGAACGACGAGATGGCCGAGGCCCTGGGCATCGACCTTTCCGCTCTGGACGCGTAATGCTATACGCGGCATGCGTCTAGAGCCCGTGCTCGCGCTTTAGCCGCGTTATTCAATATCTGAGCCACAGGGGCGGGCGCTGTAGACCGGCGTCCGCCCTGCTTGTTTCAGGTAAAACAAAACGTCTGTCCGCAGCTCTTCTATGCATTGTTACCGTTATTATGGTGAATCACGTGTCCACCCTATCCTAGGAGGTATGAAGCATGCTCATTGCATTGCAGGGCGCCGTTTCGCAGGGCGTCCTCTGGGGCATTATGGTGCTTGGCGTGTTTATCACGTTCCGCCTGCTCGACATTCCCGATATGACCTGCGACGGCAGCTTTGCCCTCGGCGGCTGCGTCTGCGCTGTGCTCATCGTCAATAACAACGTCGACCCGCTGCTCGCCGTGCTGGCCGGTATGTGCGCCGGCGCCATCGCGGGTGCCGTCACGGGCATTTTGACCACCGTCTTCGAGATTCCCGCGATTCTCGCCGGAATCCTCACCCAGATCAGCCTGTGGTCCATCAACCTGCGCATCATGGGGAAGTCCAATACGCCCATTCTTGCCAAGGGCACCGTATTCTCGGCCGTCAGCAATATGACCGGTCTGCCGCAGTCCACCGTTGCCATCATCTTGGGCATCCTGCTCGCCGTGGCTATCGTTGCCATCCTGTATTGGTTCTTTGGCACCGAGATCGGCTCGGCGCTGCGCGCCACCGGCAACAACGAGTACATGATCCGCGCTCTGGGCGTCAACACCAACTCCACCAAGATGATCGCCCTCGTGCTCTCCAACGCCCTCATCGGCCTTTCGGGCGCGCTCATCTGCCAGAGCCAGAAGTATGCCGACATTGGTATGGGCACCGGTGCCATCGTTATCGGTCTTGCCGCCATTGTTATCGGTGAGGTGCTCGGCCGTCTGCTGCCCGGCGGCCTCACGCAGTTTGGCGTCCGTCTTGCCTCCGCCGTCTTTGGCTCCGTGGTGTACTTCCTTATCCGCGCCATCGTGCTGCAGTTGGGCATGGACGCCAACGACATGAAGTTGCTCTCCGCCGTGATCGTCGCCGTGGCCCTGTGCGTGCCCGTGGTTTGGGAGCGCTATAAGCTCCGCAGCTCCTACACGAAGGGGGATGAGGCAGATGCTTAAGCTCTCGCACGTCAAGAAGACCTTTAACAAGGGCACCGTCACCGAGAAGCGCGCGCTCACCGGCGTCGACCTCACCCTGAATGACGGCGACTTTGTAACCGTGATCGGCGGCAACGGCGCCGGCAAGTCCACGCTGCTCAACATGATCGCCGGCGTGTACCCGCTCGATTCGGGCGTTATTGAGCTCGACGGCACCGACATCTCGCGCCTGAGCGAGTCGCAGCGCGCCAAGTACCTGGGCCGCGTGTTTCAGGACCCCATGCGCGGTACCGCTGCCGACATGCAAATCGCCGAGAACCTGGCCCTCGCCAAGCGTCGCGGCCAGCGTCGCGGCCTTTCGTGGGGCGTCACCAAGGCCGAGAAAGATGAGTACGTTGAGCTACTCAAGCGCCTGGACCTTGGTCTGGACACGCGTCTCAACGCCAAGGTCGGCCTGCTCTCGGGCGGCCAGCGCCAGGCACTCACCCTGTTGATGGCCACGCTCACCAGGCCGCGCCTGCTGCTGCTCGACGAGCACACGGCGGCCCTCGACCCCAAGACGGCCTCTAAGGTGCTCAACCTGACCGAGGAGATCGTCGACGAGAACCACCTGACCACGCTCATGGTCACGCATAACATGAACGACGCCATCCGTCTGGGCAACCGTCTGATCATGATGCACGAAGGCCACGTGATCTACGACGTGGCGGGCGATGAGAAGAAGTCGCTCACCGTAGCCGACCTGCTGCAGAAGTTCGAGGAGGTCTCAGGCGGCGAGCTCGCCAACGACCGCATGCTGCTGAGCTAAACCTACCAAAAAGGGACAGGTTTATTTTGGCAGGTTTTATCTGCGCAAACGTCAAAACCGCCGCTAAGGGACAGGCGCCCTTGCGGCGGTTTTCGCATATTATGTCGATAATCCAGCGTCAGCAGGAACTACTGGTTAAGGACTAAGGAAACTGCCACGAGAAGCTCTCTTCCCCGTCTCGCCTTGACCGCCGCACTCCTTGCCGGCGTGCTCGCCGGCGCCCCAGCTTACGCCACCGCGGCCACCCCATCTCAAGTTATCGGCCCGTCCGAATTTGATCGGACGGGCTTCTTGGTGGGTATCATGGTTGAACGATCATTAGGAGGTTTTCCCTACATGGAATTGTTTGAGCCGATTCTTCATTTCTTTGAGCAACGGTGGGTCCACAACATCATCTGGGCCGTCATCTTGGCGATAGGCACCGCCGTCGCCGCCAAGGTCGTATCCAAGACCCTGAACCATCTGCTTAACCGAGACGATAACCCGCTTCCGGCATCGAGTATCTTCATCAACATCGCGCGCGCCGTCATCTGGATGATTGGCGGCAGCTTTATCCTCGACAACTGTTTTGGCATTAACGCAAACGCGCTTGTCGCCGCTCTTGGCGTCGGCGGCATCGCCATCTCGCTCGGCTTTCAGGACACGTTATCAAACCTTATCGGCGGCATGCAGGTGACCTTTATGGGCATCATCAAACCCGGCGACAATATCGAGGTCGGCGGCGTGTCGGGCGTGGTCCAAGACATCACTTGGCGCCATACAACGATTGAGGATGCCTGTGGACAGACCATCATTGTGCCCAATTCCAACATCTCCAAGAACACGCTCGTGCATTTGATGCCCTTTGGGCGCGTGGCCGTGCCCGTTGCCGTAAAGGACACGTCTAAGTGGGCTTCCCTTGACGTGCTGGCAGACGAGCTCACGAGCGCAACCAAAACGGCCGTCTCGCCCATCTCGGGCTTTGACAAGGAGCCCTACGTACTCTTTAGCGAAATCGGCGACTTTGGCATCAAAGGAAAGATCATCTTTATCGTCAGCGACGACAGCACTACTTTCACGGCAGCCGACGCCTGCATCCGCGCCATCGCCCCCATCATCGCCTAAACCACCGCAAAGGGGACAGGCATCTTTGTAGTGGTTTTCATTCGTGGTACCATGGTTCATATCGTTGTTTAAACGACTAAGGGAGTAGACACCATGGAAGAGGCCTATCGTCAAGCACGCAAGCGCGGCGAGCAGGGACGCCGTCGCGCCATTAGCCAAAGCGAGCATCCATACCTTACGGACCTCGATAGCTTGGTTGCTCAGCTCCCCTTAGGTCAGCGAGTGAGCGTCGGCCTGCGGGATATTCCGCTCGAAATGGTCGTCGGCACGGTCACCAAAGGCCGTCAGTCCGCCTTTTCATGCAACTTTATGCCCCTG
>CABUTH010000123.1 GCA_902494465.1 uncultured Collinsella sp. | reverse complement strand
ATTACTAACAGCTATCACGTTCATGTGTCCGAGGAGATTGATGCTTTCGATAAGCTCAAGTTCGAGGGTATGTTCCAGCAGCTTTCGCCGGGCGGCGCCATCTCCTACGTTGAGGTTCCCAACATGCAGGACAACCTCAAGGCTGTCATTCGCGTGATGCAGTACATCTACGACAACATCATGTACGCCGAGCTCAACACCAAGAGCGACTACTGCCAGGTGTGCGGCTACGATGGCGAGATCAAGATTGTCGAGGACGATGGCAAGCTGGTGTGGGAGTGCCCCAACTGCGGCAACCGCGACCAGGAGAAGATGAACGTCGCTCGTCGTACATGCGGCTACATCGGTACCCAGTTCTGGAACCAGGGTCGAACCGAGGAGATCCGCGACCGCGTGCTGCATCTCTAATACCGCTCCGGGGCTGAACCGAGAGGGCCGCTTGGGCATTTGCTCGCTATTTCGGACAGTCCTGCGCAAGACGAAGGCCACATTAAGTGGCCTTCTTTGCGTGCGGAACTCATATCGAGCAAAAGCCCAAGCGGCCCTCTCGGTTCAGCCAAGTTAACGTAGCTGAGATGCAGCGCGCGGTCTGCTCACTCCTCGAAGTTCTTAGCGGAAATAATTTGAGCTGCAGCTGCGATTTACTTGCGATGGCGGTTGAGCCGCAACCCAGTTTTTATTGGACCTCGAACCCTATGCTCGATGTTCGCTTCGTTCATTGAGTTACCCTTTGCATGAGGCCGGGACATATCGTCCCGCCCGCAGTTTCGCAGGCCGAAGGCCGAGAATGTTTGAGGACGGGATGATATATCCCGGCCTCCCGGGAGAGTTACCTATGAACTACGCGAACATTAAGTATTTCGACATTGCTGATGGAGAAGGCGTTCGTACTTCTCTGTTTGTGAGCGGGTGCCGTCGTGGGTGCAAGAATTGTTTTAACTCTGTCGCGTGGGACTTTGCCGCTGGCGAGCCGTTCGATCGCGCCGTCGAGGATAAGATTATCGAGAGTCTCGATCATCCCTTTATCGATGGCCTGACGATTCTGGGTGGCGAGCCTATGGAGCCCGAGAATCAGGCGGGGCTTGCTGACTTTATCGAGCGCGTGCGTGCGGCCTATCCTGCTGGGTCGGGCAAGACCATTTGGTGCTTTACCGGTGACGTGCTCGAGGAGCTTATGCCGGGTGGCCGTCATCATACCGAGGTGACGGACCGTATCCTGGCCTGCCTCGACATGTTGGTGGACGGCCCGTTCGTTCAGGATCTGTACGATATCTCGTTGCGCTTTAGGGGCTCGAGCAATCAGCGCGTGATCGACATGAACGCCACGCGCGCTCGTGCTGCACGTGAGGGCGTTGCGCTTTGCGATGCTGTGGAGCTTTGGCGGGACGATCCGGTCTATTCGACCCATACTATGTAGCTGGCAGAGGTTGCGTGCCGGCGTGGTACCATAGAGCGAACGCGAAATCGAAAAAAGTGAGGCCCAGATGGTCGATCAGGAAAAAGTCGAGACTGCCATTAAGCTGCTGCTTGAAGGTATAGGCGAGGACCCAACTCGTGAGGGCCTGCTGGAGACTCCGGCACGCGTCGCCCGTATGTATGGCGAGATTGCCGGCGGTATGGACCAGAGTGCCGAGGAGCACCTGTCCAAAACTTTTGCCGTCGCTTCGAACGATTTGGTTATCGAGCGCGACATTACGTTCTACTCGCTGTGCGAGCATCATCTGCTGCCGTTTTATGGCAAGGCCGCCATTGGTTATATCCCTAACGGTCGGGTGGCTGGACTTTCCAAGCTCGCCCGCACGGTTGAGGTCTATGCCCGCCGTCTGCAGCTGCAGGAGCAGCTGTGTGCGCAGGTTGCCGATGCTCTCATGGAGTATCTTGCTCCCCAGGGAGCGATTGTGTTGATGGAGGCCGAGCATATGTGCATGACGACGCGTGGCGTGCAAAAGCCCGGCACCAAGACCGTGACGCTCGCTCGCCGCGGCATCTTTGAGACCGATCCGTCGCTCGAGGAGCGATTCTTTAGGATGCTGGACCGCTAACCATGAGAGCCGTTAACGACTTTGCATCGAAGACCGATGAGGGAACGCCGCGTCGCGGTTTTATGGCTTCGGGCCTAGCCCCCTTTGGTGCCATGCCTCGTATCGATTACATCTGTGCCAACGGCCTGTTCCGGCGGCACCTGGGCAACATTGCACAGTTGGAATCGGGGCGTATCTTCTGCCGCCACGGTATTGACCATCTGCTCGATGTCGCTCGCATTATGTGGATCAAGAATCTCGAGGAACAGCTCGAATTTGACCGCGAGGTCATCTACGCCACGGCACTTCTTCACGATATCGGCAAAGATGAACAGTATGAATCGGGTATATCCCATGATGTTGCAAGCGAACGCGTCGCTGATGCGATTCTCGGCGGCATGCCCGATGACGTAGCGTTTGAGCCGGCCGATGCCGCAGCCATTAAGACGGCCATTCTGGGCCATCGAAAGCTGCGCGTGAACAGCCAACCGCTCGAGCGTCTGCTCTATGCAGCCGACAAAGCGTCGCGCGCCTGCTTTGCATGCCCCGCGCGCAATGCTTGCAATTGGAGCGATGATAAAAAGAACCTGTCGATTCGCGTGTAGTTAGTTTGCGCGGTCGGGGTTCTAAACGAAGGAGACGATCGCGATGAGTAACAAGAAACTGCCCGAGAATGCAACCAAGACTGAAGGCGCCGAGCTCGCCCGCCGTGGAAGGGGCGAAATATCCACCGCAGCGGCGGTGCCCCACGTGAGCTATGACGACCTGCGCCATGCTGACCGCATTACTATCGACGGTCTCGAGGTCTTTGCCAACCACGGTGTGTATCCCGAAGAGAACGCGCTGGGCCAGAAGTTCATCGTGTCCTTGGTGCTCTATGCCGACCTGCGTGCAGCAGGGGAGCACGACAACCTGGATGCCTCGATTGATTATGGCTCGGTGTGTCACGATGTCGACGGATATCTGCGCGAGCATACGTTTAAGCTCATCGAGGCTGCAGCCGAGGGTGTGGCCCAGATGCTGCTGCGTCGTTACCCCCTGCTGCTTGGCGTGCGTGTTAAGCTCGATAAGCCTTGGGCTCCCGTCGGGCTTCCCCTGGCAAGCTGCGGCGTCGAGATCGAGCGAGTGCGCTAGTCGACGCTAGAGCTTGTTGAGGGGTGGCCGCTTGAGCCGCTGCGACAGAGCCCTATTGTTGGGGCAGTACGTGTCGAGCAGGGCGTGAAACCGCTGATTGTGGCTTGGCTCGAGCAAGTGGACGAGCTCGTGGGCGACAACCATGTCGAGACACTCGATGGGATAAGCGGCAAGTTCGCGTGCGATGCGAATGGCTCCGGTCTTGGGCGTGCATGATCCCCAGCGCGTTTTCATGCTGCGCACGGAGACGCGGGAAACGGCGACACTCATTGTGATTTCGTATGCGTGCACGATGTCGCGTAGCGCTGCGGTGACCTCGGTCGTATAAAGCTGGCTGATGTGGGCTTGGAGCTCGTCGGACGTTAGGCCGTCGAGGATTGCGCGCCGCTTGGCCTGTGGGCCTTCGTCCGATTCGTCGGTACCCATAAAGCTTGCGAAGGTGGCCTGCTTGGGCCGCGGCGCGGGTGATGCAAAGTTGTGATCGAGTGCATCCTGTACCGTGATGGGCTTGCCCCAAAGTGCAATGATGGACGAGGGGCTGAGCGGCTCTCGCGCCGTCGCCTGACGTTGCTCGCGCTGGGCAAGTCGGCTGATAATCCAGGCGCTGTTGCGCTTCACAAACGCTTCGATACGCTCGCGGCTGGCGCCAAGTGGTGCGCTGGCGTGGACCTCGCCGCTCGATGTGACGCGTAGGTTGAAGTTCTTGACGCACTTTTTGGTAACGACGACGGGGATGGGCGTCCCATCCGGTCGGGATACGGAAATCGTAAACTGCTGCGTCAAAAGCGGTCCTTCAGATTGGGGACGGGCCGGCATGTCGACCGTTCGGCATGCCGGCCCGCTCGGGGGATGTGAAATTAATAACGCTCGAAGAAGGCAAGCGCGTTGTCGCTGCAGAGCTTTTGCATCACGGTCTTGCCAAAGTGCTTGGAGAGCATGTTCTGGAACTCGGGCATCATGCTGGCATCGGAGAGGAAGGCGGGCACCGTGGCACCGTCCCAGTCGCCGCCGAGCGCGATGACGTCCTCGCCGCCCAGGTCGAGCCAGTGCTCGATATGTGCCGCCAGCTGGTCGAAGGTGACGTCTGCGGCGGTCTTGTCGGTTGCGTCGTTGGAAAGGAACTCGCTGCAGTAGTTGAGGCCGACGATGCCACCCATGTCGCGAATGGTGCGGAACTGGTCGTCGGTGAGGTTGCGTTTGGCGCCGCAAACCGCACGAGAGTTGGAGTGGCTGGCGACGAAGGGGCGCGTGGCGTGGGTGACAACCTCGTCAAAGCACTCGTCGTTGAGGTGGGAGACGTCGAGTACCATGCCGGCGTGCTCCATCTGCGTAAGCGCCTCGATGCCGGCGGCGGTGAGGCCGGCATGGGTGTCGTGGCCGCTCGCGAGCGGCCCCTGCGCGTTCCAGCTGAGTGATGACATGAGTACGCCCAAGCTCTTGAGCACCTCGATCAGCGCGGGGTCCTCGGCAAAGAACGTGGCGTTTTCGATGGTGTGGATGCAGGCGACCTTGCCGTCTTTGAGCGCAGGGCGAATGTCTGCCGCGCTGCGTACGTTGACCATGCGGTCGTGGTTGAGCATGGCCTGGCCGCTCGTATGCGCCATGATTTGCGCCTGGAAGCGCGCGGCGTGGGCGGTGGGAATCTCGTCGGGGACAAACGTGGCGAAGCACTGTGCCCACGGCGTGTTGTCGATCTTTGCGAGCGAGATGGCACAGGCGTTGCCTTCGATGAGGTCGAAATCTTGCGGATGCGTTTCGTCGCCGGGGAAATAACCGTCGGTGCCGGCGGTAAAGCGCAGGTCGAGATCGAGCGTGGCCCAGCCGATGCGGTCGGCGGTGTCGCAGTGTAGGTCAAATACGGGATATGCCATGGTTCCTCCGGTTGCAGCGTTTCTTTGCAAACTGTCTTTGAATTGTATGACTAGGGTATAGTTAGCGCCATATGTTCATGGCGGCCCACGTTGTGCGCCGCCCTTATCACGGAGGTTTCCATGTCCAACCAGGGCAAGAAGGTCAAGACTCATTATCGCGGTACGCTCGACGACGGCACGCAGTTCGATAGCTCCTACGATCGCGGCGAGCCGCTGGAGTTCACCTGCGGCGCCGGTCAGATGATTAAGGGCTTCGACGCCGCCGTGGTCGACATGCAGGTGGGCGAGAAGAAGACCGTGCACATCCCGGCCGCCGATGCCTACGGCGAGCACAATCCCGAGATGGTTCTGACCTTCCCGGCCGAGCAGGTTCCCAACATCGAGCAGATCGAGAAGGGCATGAAGCTCTTCCTGTCCACGCCGAGCGGTATGCCCGTCCCCGCCGTGGTCATTGACGTGACGCCCGAGGCCGTGACGCTCGACGCCAACCACGAGCTGGCCGGCAAGGACCTCAACTTTGATATCGAGCTCGTCGAGGTTGAGGGCTAGAGTATGCCTGAACGCTTGGTTTCGACGACATGCTTGGGAAATCTCAACGATCCGTCCTATGAACTCCTGCTTCGCCGGAAGTTAGGCGGCGTCTTTGAAGTTGACGAGTTGCTGCTCGATTGGGACCAGGCTGATGTATGCGCGCTTGTGGGCGTGACGGAGCTGGGGCGCACGATCGATGTTCGGCTGGAT
>CABUTH010000122.1 GCA_902494465.1 uncultured Collinsella sp. | reverse complement strand
GGGCGACACCATTCCGCCCATGGGCGCCATGCCCTACAACTGGACGCTGCCCGTGGCCGAGCGCGTCAAGGCCCTGGTTTCCGTGCCGGTGGCAACCGTCGGCCGTGTTGTCTCGGTCGAGGCCGGCGAGAAGATTCTGGAAGACGGCGCGGCCGACATCATCGCCTACGGCCGCTCGCTCATGTGCGACCCCGACATTGCGCTGAAGGCCGCCACGGGCGAGCCCGTTCGCGAGTGCCTCAACTGCAACAAGGGCTGCGTCGATGCGATTCAAAATCGCAGGTACATCTCGTGCGTGCTCAATGCCGAGAACGGCGACGAGGCGACCATAGCCATTAAGCCGGGCGAGGGCGACAAGAAGATCGCCGTGGTGGGCGGCGGCATCGCCGGCCTAGAGGCCGCACGCGTGGCGGCCAAGCGCGGCTACGACGTGACCGTTTACGAGGCGAGCGATCATCTGGGTGGCCAGATTGTGCTGGCGGCTGCGCCTCCGCGCAAGGACGAGATCATGCGCTCGGTTGAGTACTACGAGAAGATTCTGCCCGGCCTGGGCGTGAAGGTTGAGCTCAGCCATGCCGCTACCGCTGAGGACCTCAACGCCGCCGACGCTGCGATTGTTGCCGTGGGCGCGCACGACGTGGTCATCCCCGTTCCGGGTGCCGACTCGGACAAGGTCGTCTCGAGCTGGGACGTGCTGGCCGGCAAGGTGGAGCTTACGGGCCGCGTCGCCGTCATTGGCGGTGGCCTGGTGGGCACCGAGACTGCCGAGTACCTGCTGCAGCGCGGCTGCGAGGTGGCGATTGTCGAGATGCTCGACAAGATTGCCGCGGGCGAGTCCGAGACCATTCTGCCGCTGATTATGAGCGACTTTGCAGAGCACAACGTGGAGCAGCACGTGAAGACCCGCCTGACCGCCATTACCGACGAGGGCGTGGAGGCCATTCGCACTACCGAGGACGGCGCCGAGGAGCCGGTAAAGATCGCCTGCGATTACGTGGTGATGGCCGTGGGCTCCAAGGCCAACGCGTTTGACCTGGATGGCGTGACGGTGCCCGTGACCTGCGTGGGAGACTGCTCGGGCGAGCGCACCGCCGACATCGCGAGCGCCATTCGCACGGCATATCACGCGGCCAACGAGCTGTAGTTAACTTCGCGGCCAGGCGGGGCGGTAGCACGGATCCGTCTCGCCCGGCTGTGTCCCGTCGGATGTCAACCGGTGCGGGGCCTGCAAGCGCGCAGGTCTCGCCCTTTTTGTTTTGCTCCGGTGGATGGCAATGCGCGGTAATCATGAGGAGTGAGGACGTCTACTGCCTCGCAGATCACTCAAAATTATTGGGGGAGGGGTTAATAACCATATCCTCTATACCAAAGGACATAAAGAGATGCCAATTTTGTTGACAAGCGAATGACGATTAGCCGTGAGTCAGCTACCAGCGTAAATAATCGATAAAGAAATGTCGTAATTTGGTGCCAAATGCCCAGATAACGCCGCGTCTATTTTAATTAACTGCTTTGAGCAAACAGTAAAATGCTACTATCTAACTTGCACGTAAGAAGGCAGATTAACGGTTAAGGCTAAGAAGTGGCAGGTATGTCGGAAGCAACTAGGACTCGCACGCATGCGCCCGAGGTTAGGCAGCGCGCCGTCGAGATCCTCCAAGAGGGGGTCGGTCATCGCGCCCTCGCTGCGGAGCTTGGCATTCCCCAGGCCACGGCTCGTCAGTGGGCCCGCGCGTATGCCGTGGGCGGTGCCGACGCCGTTCTCAATGCCGGTTCGCATCATCACACCTATTCGTACGACGTAAAGCTCGCTGTGGTTAAGGACCGTCTGGAAAACGGCTTGACGGTTCGCGAGGCCATGATCAAGCACAAGATTCCCAGCGAGTCTTCGGTCAAGGCTTGGTGCCGTCAGTACCGTGAGAGCGGTGAGTCCGCACTGGTCGATAAGCCGCGCGGTCGCAAGCCGCGCGTTAAAAAGGCGGAATAGCAAACGGGATGGTGCGCCCACGGGGCGCATTTTTCTTGCCGCGCCAACTTTTTGGACCGGCGCGAGCCTATCGGGACATCCTCCAACGTAGTCAATAAACCGCGCGCAGTGGCCCGCGCGTCTGTCGTTGCGGTAAGGGAGCGTCACCCCTCTACTCCAATGCGGACGTACCCTTGCCCCGTACGCCTAAAACTCCCCAGTTGACCGAAAACCTGCCGCCGCTATTCCTCAATTGAGCTATAACGTTAAACAATTGCAGCGTTTTTGCATGGGGGAGTGATGGTATGACGCTACTGTATTTCCTTACCCTGTTTCCGCTGGTACCGGCGCTGGGCATGCTGCTCGCGCGCGGTGACCGCGCCCGCGATGCGGTGGGGCTCATAGGCTCCGGCATTATTATGGCGGTGACAGTTGTAGTCGCCGTCATGTTTTTTGGCATGGGTCCGCAGAGCTTTGAGGTTGCCTCCGGCACCTCGCATGTGCTCTCGATCATCAGCTCCGTCATCGACGTCATCCTGTGCGCCGTAATCCTGTACAACGCGTACAAATATAGGAACGCGCTCGCCACGGTGCTCGGCATAGTCCAGCTGGTGGGCTCGCTCGCCTTTGCAGCCATGACGCTGCCCGCGACCGAAGCCGTCACCGCAACCCCGCTCTACCTGGACTACATGAGCGTGATCATGGTCCTCGCCGTCGGCATCGTCGGCAGCCTTATCTGCGTGTATGCCCTGGGCTACATGAAGGACTTCCAGGCCCACGACGAGCACGAGGCTGCGCTGCGCGGGCAGACCGCGCCCGACCGTCGCCCGCAGTTCCTGGCGCTTATGTTCCTGTTCCTCTCAGCCATGTTCGTCATCGTGACGAGCGACAACCTTGAGTGGCTGTTCTGCGGCTGGGAAATCACCACCGTGTGCTCGTTCCTTATGATTGGCTACACGCGCACGCCCGAGGCCATCAAGAACGCCTTCACCCAGATCATCCTCAACATGCTGGGCGGTATCGCGTTTTTGGCCGGACTCATGTACCTGCACGTTAACAGCATGCCGCTGACCATCTCGGGCATGATCGAGCTTTCCGGCGCCGGAACCGCGCAATCTGCGCTGCTGGTGATGCCGGTCATTCTGTTGTCGCTCGCCGCGCTCACCAAGGCCGCACAGATGCCGTTCCACACTTGGCTGCTGGGTGCCATGGTTGCCCCCACGCCCACGAGCGCCCTGCTGCACTCGTCAACCATGGTCAAAGCCGGCGTATTCCTGATGGTCAAGCTGAGCCCGCTCTATGCCATCTATCCTGTGACCGGCTTTATGGTCACGAGTGTGGGTGCCATCACGTTTTTGCTCGCTGCCCTCATGGCCATCTCGCAGAGCAACGCCAAACGCGTGCTCGCGTACTCCACCATTTCCAACTTGGGCCTCATTAGTGCCTGCTTGGGTGTCGGCGCGCCCGAGGCCGTATGGGCGGCCATCTTCCTGATCCTGTTCCACACGGTGGCCAAGTCGCTGCTGTTCCTGTGCGTGGGCACGGCCGAGCATCATATCGGCAGCCGCGATATCGAGGACATGGACGGCATGTTCAGCCGCATGCCGCACCTGACGCGCCTGATGATGCTGGGCATCATGGGCATGTTTGTGGCGCCGTTTGGCATGCTCGTGTCCAAGTGGGGCGCCCTGGTGGCGTTCGCGCAGACCGGCAACGTGCTCATGATCATGGTGCTTGCCTTTGGCTCGGCCGCGACGTTCTTCTTCTGGGGCAAGTGGCTTGCCAAGCTTTCGGGCGTCGACCCCACGGCTCAAAACGTTGAGGTCAATGTCCATAAGACCGAATGGATGGCCCTCAACACCATCGCCGCGCTGCTTATTCTGTGCTGCGTGGCGTTCCCGGTTATCTCGAGCGGTCTGGTGTCGCCTTACTTGGCCATGGTGTTTGGCCGCGTGCCGTACGTTATTGGCAAGGACGCCATGTATCTGATGGTGGTTATCGTGGCTTTTATTGCCGTGGTGTTGCTGACTTCATTCCGCGTGAGCAACAAACCGCATGTAAACGTATATCTTTCGGGTGTGGGAACCGACAAATATCGCCATTTCCGCGGCTCGATGGGACACGAGGTAAAGGCCGAAAAGCGCAATTGGTACTCGGAGGACGCCCTTGGCGAGAAGCGTATTGGCCCCGCGGGTAGCGTCGTGTGCTGCAGCATTATCTTGTTTGCGCTGCTGTGTTGCGCATGGATTGGGCCCGAGAGACTTGCCATGAGTGCGCCCTCGGTGCTGCGCGGCAAGTATTTTGAAGGTTCGGGTGTCGTGGGCATTTTTATTGGCACCGTGGCGTTTGCCCTGCTGGCGCCGCTTGTGGGTGGCATGATCGACGGCATTGACCGCAAGCTGTCCGCCCGAATGCAGGGCCGCGTGGGCCCGCGCCTGCTGCAGCCCTTCTACGACGTTGCCAAGCTGCTGCGCAAGGCCCCCGCCAGCGTAAACACCATGGACGATACCTATATGGCGTGCGCGCTCATCTTTACCGTGGTGGGCGGCGGCATCTTTGTGTCGGGCTCTAACACGCTACTGTGCGCTTTTATGGTGACGCTCGCCGCGATCTTTGTGGTGCTGGCGTCCGCCTCGACGCAAAGCCCGTTTGCCCAGGTTGGCGCCGATCGTGAGTTACTGCAGGTTATGAGTTACGAGCCCGCCGTTTTGCTGATGAGCGTGGGCCTGTACCTTGCCACCGACAGCTTTGATTCCATCGCCGTGACGGGGCAGTCGGTCCCCATCATCGTGCACAGCGCGCCCATTTTCCTCGCGTTGCTCGCGGTGCTTACCATCAAGCTGCGCAAGTCGCCGTTTGACCTTTCGTACTCGCATCATGCGCATCAGGAGATCGTCCAGGGCGTCGCCACCGAGATGAGCGGCGGCACGCTGGCCAAGATGACCCTTATGCACTGGTGCGAGACCGTGCTGTTTTTGATGTGGGTGGGCATGTTCTTTGTCTGGGGCAACCCCGTGAGCTGGGTTGTAGCCCTGGTCGTGATGGCCGCGACGTATTTTGTCGAGGTCCTGATCGACAACACCTTCGCACGCAGCACCTGGCGCAGCTGCTTTAGGCTCGGATGGGGCGTGGCGCTGGTGTTTGGCCTGCTCAACCTTATGCCCATCCTCGTCGACGTGTTTATTTAGGAGGCGGCATCCATGGATCATAAAATGTCGCGCTCGCCGTGGGTCATTCATTACGACGGCTCGAGCTGCAATGGATGCGATATCGAGGTGCTGGCCTCGCTCACGCCGCTGTTCGATGCGGAGCGCTTTGGCGTGGTCAACACCGGCAACCCCAAGCATGCGGATATCTTTTTGGTGACGGGGTCGGTCAATGCCCAGAACCTGCCCGTCGTGCGCCAGATCTACAGCCAGATGCTCGAGCCCAAGTGCGTGGTGGCGTGCGGCATTTGCGCGTGTTCGGGCGGCGTATTCCGCGATGCCTATAACGTGATCGGCGGCGTGGACCGCGCGATTCCCGTGGACGTGTATGCGCCCGGGTGCGCCATTCGTCCCGAGACCGTGATCGATGCCATCGTGGAGGCGTGCGGCATCCTTGATCAGAAGGAGGCCGTGATGCGCGCCGGCGGTGACCCGCTTACCGTGGGCGGCGCTGCTACCTGGGATGGCGGCGTCGAGTTGGGCGAGGACGGGTTCGTGGCTGCAGCTGGGGCCGGGGCTGACGGTGCCGGTGACGCGCCTGCCGAGAAACCCGCAGCGCCCGTCGCTGCAAAGGAGGCCGAGTAATGCAAAAGGCTATCTATGCCACCGTTGGGAT
>CABUTH010000121.1 GCA_902494465.1 uncultured Collinsella sp. | reverse complement strand
GGCGGCTGCCGAGGCCGCGCGTGAGGCCGAGAAGCCGGCTCGCCGCCGTCGCGGCAAGTTGCTGGGCGAGCCTAAGCCGGAGGCCAAGCTTCCGGGAGGCGTGGTGCAGCCCTCGTTGCCGTTTGGCGAACCGGAGCCCACGTCCGAGCCTTCAAGCGAGCAGGAGACGCCGGCCGCCGAGCAGGCTACTGCCGCCGAGACCGTCGCGCCCGCGCCCGAGGCCACTCCCGCAGCCACCGAGGCCGCATCGGAGTCCAATGACCGCCTGGCCGCCATGATGCGCCGCAGCGCCCGCCGCGAGGAAGCCTACGTGCCCACCTCGCAGCTCCGCCGCTTCACCCTGCCCGATTCGGCGCCCATCATGCGTCGCGTTATGGGCTTTCTGTCCGACCAGGCCCGCACGCTCATCCATGCCGGCGTGTCGCGCGACCGCATCTGCATCGATCCCGGCCCGGGCTTTGGTAAGTCGGCTAACGAGTCCATCGTCATCCAGCGCGAGACTGCCAAGATGGCGTCACTGGGCTATCCGCTCATGTGTGCCGTGTCGCGCAAGCGCTTTGTGGGCGCCGTCTCGGGCGTGACCGAGGCCGCCGAGCGCGATGCCGCTACGTTTGGCGTGTGCCTGGGCGCCATCCAGGCCGGCGCCAACATCGTGCGCGTGCACGACGCCGCGGGTTTTGCGCAGTTCCTGAACGGTTACTGGGCGGTTGCCAAGCCGCAGCCGCGCCGCGCGTTTGTGGCCGTGGGCTCCAACCTGGGGCATCGCTGCGACAACATCCGCGCCGCACGCGAGATGATCGCCGAGATTCCACTCACCTGCGTGTCCAACTCCTCCAAGATTTACGAGAGCGAGCCGGCCTACGAGACGCGCCAGGACGCGTTTGCCAACGCCGTCATCGAGATCAAGACCGAGCTGGCGCCGCTGGTGCTGCTCGATGAGCTCATGAAGATCGAGGCCGAGCTGGGGCGCGACCGCTCCAAGAAGGCCAAGGTCAACGGCCCGCGCACCATCGACCTGGACCTGCTGTGGATGGACGGCGAGATCCACGGCGGCAAAAAGCTGCGCCTGCCGCATCCGCTGATCGGCGAGCGCGACTTTGTGCTGGTGCCGCTCGAGGACCTGATGCACGACCCGGCGCGGTTCTTCCGCTACAACGGCGTCGAGGTCAAGGAGCCCGAGGACCGCGTGGGTCATATCGTGGGCGAATTGGGGCGTATGTAGATGATTGAGATGAATGCTGTAGCCGTCGGTACCGAGCTTGACGCCGCGCGCGACGCGGGTCGCGAGGGTGTGTCCGCGGGCTGGTGCGCTTGGAGCGCAGGCGAGGCGTCGTTGACGTTTTCGCTGGTCGTGCGCCCGGATGTGAACATGCATGCCTTCCACGGCCTGCCGTTTGTGGCCGCGATGGGCATGATGGACGCGCTCGCGGGCACGGCTGCGGCACCGGGGCTGGGCCTTGCCGGCAAGGTGGGTATTCAGTGGCCGAGCGACATTGTGTGCGGCGCGCCCGCGTTTGAGACGTCGTTCGCGCGCGTCGCCGTCAACGGTGGTGCCGGTGCTGCGGGCATGTTCGGTGCCGTGACGGTGGATATTGAGCGTTCGGCGCTGAGCGAGCTTGGTGTGGACGTGGCTGACGAAGCGCTGGTCGAGACGCTGGCCGCCGCCGTGCTGGCCCGCGTGGACGCCTGGGCGGTTGTTGCCAACACGCCGCAAGGCGCCGCAGGGCCGCTGGCTCCCGTGCTGGGCGAGTACTTCGACATGGTGCCGCTGCTGGGCCGCCAAGTTGCGGCGGTGTCGCCCAACGGTTTGCCGCTTGCGGGCGGTGTGTTTGCGGGCCTGGACATCTGGGGCCGCGCGACCATCAAGACCGATGCCGGCGAGCAAGAGTTTCCGCCCGAGGCCGTGCGCATTCGCGGACTGTAACGCGAGGCACTTGCGCTCAAAGATGACGATGACAACGAAGCCCTCTTCGGCCTGTGCCGGGGAGGGCTTTGCGTGACTGCGGGGTAGCACCTCGGACCTATTCCTCAAAACTGAAAATTTTTCGATTTTGAGGAATAGAATTAAGCCAGCTCGGGCTTTTGCGAGGTATATTCGTTGCAGAGCCTATTCCTCGAAACTGAAAAATTTTCGTTTTTGAGGAATAGCGATAAAAGACCGCAGGGAGGCGCCAATGAAACTCATCAATAGAACGTCATACATGGACATGTTGACGAGCCTTATTGGCGTGCCGGACATCAAGGTCATAACGGGCATTCGCCGTGGCGGTAAGTCAAAATTGCTCGAGGCCCTCCGCGATTACGTGGAGGCAAATCTGTCCAATTCGAATGTCATCCATATCAATTACAACCTCGGCGAGTTCGAGGACCTGCTCGAATATCATGCCCTGCTCGCCTATGTAAAAGAGCATCGGGCGTCCGACAAGCAAAACTTCCTGCTTATCGATGAGGTTCAGATGTGCGACGGCTTTGAACGCGCGATCAACAGCCTCCATGCATCCGAGCAGTACGACATTTTCATTACCGGATCGAACGCCTTTTTGCTGTCGAGCGATCTGTCGACGCTCTTTACGGGGCGTACGTTCGAGATCGAGGTTTTCCCATTCTCGTTTGAGGAGTATCGTCTCTATGGCGACGAGGGCGATGTCGACCGCGACTTCGATGAGTACGCGAGAGCCGGCGGTATGTCCGGCTCTTACCCTTATCCACTGCAGGAGCAGCGCTATCAAAATCTCTCCAATGTCTTTAAAACGCTCATCGTGAGGGATATCGTGCAGCGGCATAGCGTCAGAAACGAATCGGCACTGCTACGCATTGCCGATTACATGATGGACAACGTTTCCAACATTACGTCGGCGCGCAACATTACGGACGCATTAAATGCGGATGGGTTAAAGATTACGAACAAAACGGTCGGCACGTACATGGGGTACCTGTGCGATGCGTTTGCCTTCTATAAAGTTCGTCGATATGACATTCGCGGCAAGAAATACCTTAAGAGCGGCGAGAAGTATTACCTGGCAGACCACGCGTTCAAATACGCACTGCTCGGTACACGTGATATGGATTGGGGACGCGTATACGAGAACATGGTGGCCATCGAGCTGCTGCGCCGCGGATACGAGGTATACGTCGGTGTGCTCTATAAAAAGGAAATTGACTTTGTAGCAATCAAGCGAAGCGAGAAGCTCTACATTCAGGTGAGCGACGACATCAGCTCGGATAAGACATTTGAACGCGAGATTTCGCCACTGCTGAGCATTGGCGACGCGTACCCCAAGATGATTCTCGCCCGAACGCATCACGAGGCCACGGACCGCAATGGGGTGCAGATCGTGGACCTGGCGAGGTGGCTATGCGGCGAGGCGTAGCAGAAAGCCTATTCCTCAAAACTGATAAATTTTCGATTTTGAGGAATAGGACCGATGCGTTGCCTAGTTCGCCGCTCGCGTTCGTGCTCGACTTAAGCTCCTGCTCTATCCCAGCTCCTGCATGCGGCGGTAGATTTCGCAGATACCCTTGATGGTGAGCTGTCCGTCGACCACGTCGAAGGCATCGGTCGAATCGGCGACGATGCTGGCGAGACCGCCCGTGGCGATAACGGTGGCATCCTCGCGGCCCAGCTCGCGCTTCATGCGCGCGACCAGGCCCTCGGCCATGGCGGCGGCGCCCGTCACGGCGCCCACCTTGATGCACTCCTCGGTATCGCGGCCGATGGCATGCTCGGGCGCCTCGAGCGGCACGCTGGCGAGCTTGGCGGCTCGGGCGGCGAGCGCGTCCATCGAAATGCGGATGCCCGGCGCAATCGCTCCACCAATGTAATAACCGTCCTCATCGATGACGTCGATATTGGTCGCGGTGCCAAAGTCCACCACGATCGCCGGCGCGCCGTAGAAGGTCTCGGCAGCGACGGCGTTGGCGATGCGGTCGGCACCAACGGCCTGGGGGCGCGCCGCCCGCAGCTTGGTTACGGCGGCCGTCTGCGGCCCGATGACGATGGCGTCTGCGGCAATGCGGTCGGCCACGGCGTGCCACTCGCGCGAGAGCTGCGGCACCACGCCCGCAAAGGCGATCGCGTCGACCGCGTCGAGCGAAAGGCCGTACATCTTAAAGAAACCCATCAGGCGCACATGGATCTCGTCGGCGGTATAAGAGCGGTCGGTGGGCATGCGCCACGACTGCACCAGCTCGTCTCCGTCAAACAGGCCCATGGCCGTCTGCGTATTTCCCATATCGATAGCGAGCAGCATGTCTACTCCCGGTGTTGGCATAAAAGGACGCGCACCATTGTATACGTGCCGTCGACGGCGCTCGGCTGCGATTCGTTTACGGTGATAGGGGCTGAGGGGTTTTAAATATGAAGGAATTATGCTCTACGAGATTTTCCTTGCCGTTTACCGAACTCCCGCGTAATATTCTTTCTTGCGCACATGAGGCGCCCAGACATTGCGGGGTGGAGCAGTCTGGTAGCTCGCCGGGCTCATAACCCGGAGGTCGTAGGTTCAAATCCTGCCCCCGCGACCAAGAACTTGCAGCTCGTCGGCCTAGCCGGCGAGCTTTTTTGTTATTTCGGGACCGTGTTTTCGGTCCAATTCTCGGCCTCTCAAACAAAATCTCGATCTGTAACATCTAGACCCGATTTGGGCGGCTAGGTGTTACAGATCGAGATATACCGGTGGGTTGGGTCGTGTTTGTCTAAATCTGTAACACGAGGGACGGATTTTGCCGAGTTGTTGTTATAGATTGAGATTTTATAGCGGGCGGGTCCCGTTTGTCTCGATCTGTAACAGGTAGGGGTCAAAAATGGGTCTAGATGTTACAGATCTAGATTGTTGAGGATGAGGTGAGAGGAATGTCTCGATCTGTAACAGTAAGACCCAGTTTTGCCGCGTAACTGTTACAGATTGAGACAAACCGACGGGCCGCCTCGCCCCATCCACCTGCCGCCACCTGATATTCGCCGATTTCCGTTGTGCCGCCGTGCTCCCATGCCATATCCTCTAGACAACTACGCGGCATCATCGCCGCCGCGCCTACAAGAGAGGAATGTCCATGACCACACCTGCATCCAAGCTGCTCCAGCCCATTACGGTTGGCCCCCTTGAGCTCAAGAACCGCATTATGTTTCCGCCGCTGACCACCGGCTACGAGGAGCGTGACGGCTCCATTGGCGAGCGCAGCCTGGCTTTTTACGAGCGCTTGGCCCGTGGCGGCGTGAGTTACATCGTCATCGGCGACGTTGCTCCCGTCATGACCGCAAGCCCCACGCCCAAGCTGGCGACCGACGCCCAAATCCCCACGTTTAAGGCCCTGGCCGATGCCGTCCACAAGCACGGCGCCAAGGTCGCGCTGCAGCTGTTCCACCCCGAGTACGACGTGCCCGGTGTCGGCCGCATGGTCATGGGATCCATGGCCGCCGCCAAGGCCGCGCAGGAGGCCAAGGCCGCCGGCGACGAGGAGACCTTTGCCGCCAAGATGGCCGAGTCCAACGAGATCCGCAACCAGGCCTACGCCAAGCTGCACCACGACATGCAGCACTTTGTGAACGAGGCGAGTGTGGAGCAGCTCACCCAGATCAAGGAGGCTATCGCCGCCTCGGCCGCTCGCGCGCAGCAGGCCGGGATCGATGCCATCGAGGTCCACGGCGACCGCCTGGTAGGTTCGCTGTGCTCGGCCATCCTCAACCAGCGCACCGACGAGTACGGCGGCTCGTTCGAGAACCGCGTTCGCTACGCGCTGGAGGTCGTCGCTGCCATTAAGGAAGCCGCGCCGCAGCTGATGGTGGAGTACAAGCTCCCCGTGATCATGG
>CABUTH010000120.1 GCA_902494465.1 uncultured Collinsella sp. | reverse complement strand
TCGACAACGTCGAGGAACACAAGGACGCCGTCGAGACCATGATGAAGTCTCTGGAGTTTGCCGACGACATCGCCGAGGCCAAGACCGAGGCCATGGACGTCAAGCTCGACGATATCGAGATCAAGCGTTAAGCGACTGGCGAGCGCAGCGGGAAACACGGGCGCAGTGCAAACAAGCGACGGTACCCCAGCGCTTCGTCCCCAGGGAGGGCCGGTAAACCGACCCTCCCTTTCTTATGCCGGTAGCCAACGAACGCGAGGATGCCGGACGGCAAAACCACCCCCAGCGCGGTAGCAGCACAAATAGCCAAGCGCCCCAACGCGTCCGCCCGCCGATTTATGGCGCCGCGCAGACAATTAAACCAGCATCTTTAAACATCTGGGCAGTATAGTGACCAAAACTATCGCATAACCGCACTCTGCGAATGGAGAAGTTATGACCGAACACCATGCCATCAGCCGCCGAGCGTTTACGCTGGGCCTAGGGCTTGCGGCGTTGTCACCACTTGCAAGCCTACCCGAAACCGCAGCGCCGGGCATTCCCCTGCGAGCGGCATTTGCAGACAACACACCCGCACCGTCGAACAGCCTCGACAATTTCGTCATTCGCCTTCGCCCCGCGGGCTATTTTCGCACCGCGAGCGTCAACCAAGACGGCAACGTTCGCGGCAACGTCTGCCACCTGTTTAACGACGGCACGTCCAGCAAGCTCATCCTTGAGAACGTAACGACCAAGAATGACGATACAAACTGGTATGCTATCCGCACCTTGCTCAATTTCGAAGAGCATAAAAAGACGGGCTACAGCATTTGGTCGGTCGACGACGACTCTGACAAAGATGGAAAGGTCATCCACGTATGGGGCGGCGAGTATGACAACAAGCCCAGCCGCGCTTTTGCGTTCGAGCGTCAATCAAACGAAACCTATATCATCCGAGACCGCACGGTCGAGAAAGAAACCGAGAAAAAAGACATTAAGTACCTGGCAATAGAATCGAACGGCGAAGACCAGGACAACAATAAGATCTGCCATAAGAGTAAGAGCATTCCGTGGGAGCTCGAACTTATCGGTTACGACATGAAAAAGAACGATGCCACGGTCAGCAGCCTCGACTGGATCACGTACAGCAGCTACGTCGATGGGCCATGTTGGATGAAATACGTCGACGACAACAAGTTCCTCGACGAGCTGAGCATCCCGGGTACGCACGATTCGGGCACCTGCAGCGTGGACAACGACACTGAGCCCCAATCCTCGCAAGTAAAATGCCAGCAGGATTACATTCCCACGCAGCTGCTCGAAGGCATTCGCTATTTTGATATCCGGCTCGGAAAGGGCGACAACCCTGGCATCGACCACGGGGATTACTACCTGCTCAAAAAAGACGCGTACTTTATGCATCTTTCCGATGTCATAGGCTACTTCAAAACGTTTTTGAACGAAAACCCGACAGAAGCGCTCATCATGCTTGTATCACGAGGCAACGACGAAGCCACCGACGACAGTGTTACGACGGCTTTCGCCAAGGTTTTGGACGACAACCCCAAACTGTTCTATACGTCGAGCCGCGTTCCCACACTGGGCGAGGTGCGCGGAAAAATCGTCCTGCTACGTCGATTTAGGCTCGCCGGCGACAGCGTAAGCGGCCACACGTGGGGCCTCGACCTTACCGAATGGGATAACAAAATCGCAACGCACACCGACAGCAGTTCCATGTGTCTCGTCCAAGACGCGCGGGGCTTTGAAGCCGCGGGGGAAACAGGCGAAAAAGAGCCCTATTGCACCAAGGTATACGCCCAGGACAAGTACAAACTCACGGGAACCGACAAGCTCAGCTGGGTCGATAATGCGCTGAAGGAAACGACCGGGCGCACGCGCAACAAGGTGGACGTCGTGGACGATGACGGGGCCAATGTGCCAGTCCAGGAGCGTTGCTGGTCTATCAACTACACCAGCTGCACGGGCTTGTCGCACGGAGGCAATCCTTTTACCTCGGCACGAGTGGTCAACGAGCATCTGTACAAGAGCCCGTACATCAACCCCAGCGACAACAAGGATACGAAGTCAGATTACCTCAAGCACATTGGCATCATCGCATCCGACTTTGTTGATGCGGCGCTGGCCCGGAGCATCTACCAGCGCAATTACGATTACGATGCACAGCACAAGCAGACAGCTTCGTACTACCTCCCGACCCGCATGCGCATGACGTACGGCAACTCGCTGAGCGACGCCTCGCTCCAGGACGGCAAGACCGTTGGCGAGGGTCATTTCCGCCTCGTCGACAGCAGCAACGTACTCAACGTGGCGGCTTCGGGCCATGCGTTTGCCATCGAATATGTGGATGTCGACGCCTTGGGCAACGAGACCGTTACGGAGTTGCGGGGCTCCGTGCCCATCGATATCGATCCACGCGCGCTGACGCCCCATTTTGAGGGACTCGAAGGCCTTAAGGCCGGCGAAGACGTGCGCGCCAAGATTGCGGCATCACTCGAGGGCAAGCTCGAAACCGATGCCTGCACGGCCCAGCTCGAGTTTGTGCACGATGCGGACGGCGCTCCGGGCACGGCAATGGCCGAGGGCGAAACATTTGCCGCAGGAACGTACTGGGTGCGCGTGAACGGTCTCTTGGGCGACGCGGCGCAGAACTACACGCTCGCCAGCGACGGATCCGCAAGCTTTACCGTAGCGGCCTCGGGCAGTGCGGGCGGCACCGGCAACGGTACCGGCGGCGGCAACGGCAACGATGCCGCCACGGACAGCGCCGACAAGAACGGCAAGGGCAACAAGAGCAAGGGCTCGGGCGAGAAGCTCGCCGGCACGGGCGACGGCTCTGGCATCGCCGCCGGGCTCGCCGCTGCCGCCGTGGCGACGACGGTCGCCGGCGCAGCAATGCTTGCCAGTGACCGCGAAAACAACGAAGGCGCTAGCGAATAGGCAAGCCGGTTTTCAGACGCATCGGCTCAATCAGGGGCGCGGAATACCGTTCTGTGCCCCTATTTTTGACATGAAGGGGTAGCGCATAAAGGACGCCTCGCAGGTTGAACGACCAGCCACCGTGCCGCCAGATGCGCGGGCGTAAGTCTGGCCCAAACGCCGCCATAGGCTATATCACCATGTTCAGCGCGTTAACAAACTCCTGGGCCTTCGCACGGCTACTCAGGCTAAAGACGCAAGCGGTCAACAGCCTGTTACGCAGGAAAACGTCGCGACCCTTGATCCTGTTGACCCCCGTGATGTCCTTAAGGTAGACAATCTCGGTGTGCCTGCCGCCAAAAGTGCCCTTCTTGAGCACCTCGATACGATTGGGGTAGATCTTAACGTCTTTAAACCTACCCGAACCTTTGTCCTGGAATAGCAGCGTGTTGTTGTCCATACGCGTCACTCCCGTGGGGTTCGCTAAAACTGTCTCTATTGCCACATTTTAGTCACCGCAAGGCTCCCATGCGAAGGTGTCAGACAGCACAGCAATTCGTGTCCGCGCGAGGCTTTAAACTAGATGCGATAAAGATGCATTCCACAAGAGGAAAGTGGGGCGACAGTGATGGGCGAACTGGTAAACCGTGGAGAATCGGCAATCGTGCCCGAAGGTTTTTACAAGCAGGTTTCCTCGATTCTCAACGCCGCTCGCGACAAGGCCTATACCGCCGTTAACTTTGCGATGGTTGAGGCGTATTGGGAGATCGGCAAGGGCATAGTTGATGAGCAGGGCGGAGAGAAGCGCGCCAAGTATGGAGAGGCGCTGCTCAAGGCCCTCGCAATCAGACTTACCAAGGATTTTGGTAAAGGTTTTGAAGCAAGAGAGCTGCGCAAAATGCGTCAGTTCTATCTTACATTTCCAATTCGGGACTCACTGCGTCCCGAATTGAGTTGGACACATTATCGGAGGTTAATACGCATTCCTGACCCCGAAGCTCGCACCTGGTACATGAACGAATGCGCCGACTCTCGCTGGAGCGCGCGCCAGCTCGTACGCCAGATCAACACCATGTTCCGCGAGCGCCTACTTGCCAGCAAAGACAAGGAGGCCGTCACCCAGGAAATCCAAAAGAGCGCCCCAGCTCGTCGCCCCGAGGATATCATCCGCGATCCATATGTACTGGAGTTTTTAGGTTTCTCGGACGATACTGCGTTTCGCGAGAGCAATCTAGAGCAGGCGCTCATCACACATCTTCAGAAGTTCCTGCTAGAGCTTGGCCGTGGCTTTGCTTTCGAGGCGCGCCAAAAGCACATCACCTTTGATGGGCGCCATTTCTATATTGACCTTGTTTTTTACAACTATCTGATGCGCTGCTTCGTGCTCATCGACCTTAAGACCGATGACCTTACGCATCAGGACCTAGGCCAGATGCAAATGTATGTGAACTACTACACGCGTGAGCTCATGAACGAAGGCGACAATCCGCCCATAGGCATCGTGCTCTGCGCGGACAAAAGCGATTCGATCGTCGAGTACACGCTGCCCGAAGACAACGACCAAGTGTTTGCCGCCAAATACCTGCCGTATCTCCCAAGCAAGGAAGAGCTGGCGCGCGAGCTGAGTGCCGAGTACCGCGCCATCAACGAAGCGACTAATGGCGAAGTGCAAGGATAGCGGCACGTTGCGACCGAAACCACCGCAGCCGTCGCAGGCGCACCCGCGGTTGCGACGCACGCTACGAAACAATACTGGTCATGGACGCCGGCAACGACATTCTAGCCGTGGCTGGAGAGCGTGACCTGACAGGCAAAAACGCGACCTTCGTCTGATGTGGACCCATTGGCTGCCACAGAAAAGGACCGGTTGCAGCCGGCCCTCAAGACACTTGCACCTGCGTTGCCCGCGCTTCCGAAGTGTGACTAACTGAGGAGCGGGTTCCGTGGCACAACCTAATCTTGCCCAGCGAGGCGGCCCTTTTGCAGCCGGTCCACCGTTTATTTACATCTACCCCCTGCCAAACTACCGAACGGCAGCCCGCACGCCTGCGAGCCGTCCCGTGCTGCGCTTCCCTACTTCCCAAAGATCGCAGCGAACAAGCCCTTACGTTTAGGCTTCTCCTCTCGATAAGAACCCTCGACGGCGGCTGCAACCTGGCGCGGTTGCTCGCCGCCTCCACGGCGCACGATCTGGTATAGGAACGGCGATTTAACGTATTTGACCTCGATGGGCGTGGCGTGCACGGTGCTCTCGCCGGACAGATGCAGGCTGGGGTTGAGCGATGCCACGATATGCGTTTCGCGCTTGTCGCTAAACACCACCGCGGCCGCACGACCCGTCTGGCCGTTCACGGCGATGCGCACCTGCTCGCCATCGCGGCTATCCGTCGCCGGACGATCGACAAAGTAGACCGGCACCATCACCAGGCCATCCTTATGCTTGCGGGCCTTGCGCGCCCACGTGCGGATGCTCTTTTTATTGAGACCCAGTACAGCCTCGGCGTCGTTGCCTGCAACGTCGAGCGCCAGCTTATCAATGACCACCTGGTCCTTGGTGGACGCATCGACGGAGACAACGCGGAAGTCACCTTCCTGCATGGCCGGATCAAACGGCCCAACCTTGACAAAGTCCCACGGCTCCAAAATGCCCATAAGGCGAACATCCAGATAGTTTGCCCTGGGATACGCCCAGTCGAGCACCTCGTAGTACACCAAGGTCTCCTTGCTCAGCCCCTTGCCCGGGAAGGACGCCATCATGCGCAGATCCGCGAGCGCCATGGGAAAGTAGAAGAGCATCATGTCGTTTTGGATCGCGTCCTCCACGTCGTGCCCGGCAAAGGCGTCGGGGTACTGGCGCACCAGCTGCAGCGCATTGGCACGTGCCTGCTGCAGCGAGATCTCG
>CABUTH010000119.1 GCA_902494465.1 uncultured Collinsella sp. | reverse complement strand
CGCTCGGGCGCGCACGATGAAGGGAGAGCGCATGAAGAGTTTCGTTGCCGAGGATTCGTTTTGGGAGCTATTTCCGCAGGCGGCTGTCGGTGTTGTGGTCGTAAAGGGTATGAAGCCCGCGGCTCAGATTCCTCAAGAGGACGTGGACGCGATTGCGGCGTTGCTCGACCGCGCCAATATCGACGCGGAGCGTCATCTGACCAGCGATACTATCAGCGAGAACGCACCGGTCAAGGCATGGCGCGAGGCTTATCGGCTGTTCAAGACCAAAAAGGGCGCGCGTTGCTCAATTGAGAACCTGCTCAAGCGCGTGCTCAAGGGCAAACCGGTGGGCCACATTACGCCCGCGGTGGACATCTACAACACGGTGTCGCTGACCTACGCGCTGCCCGTTGGCGGCGAGGACCTGCATGCGATTGAGGGGGATCTTCGCTTGAAGGTGACTGACGGCGGCGATGCGTTCCTGCCACTTGGCGAGGAAACGGATGACCCGACGCTGCCCGGCGAGCTCGCCTACATCGATGATGCGGGCGCCGTATGCCGCTGCTGGAACTGGCGCGATGGCGTTCGCACGGCGCTGTCCGACGATTCGGCCGATGCATTCCTGGCGATTGAGTGCGTGGAGCCCGAGCGGATGGGGGATTGCCAGGCTGCCGTTGATCGTCTCGCCGAGTTGCTCGAGCGCTATCTGGGAGCGACGGTTGTCGTTAAGACGCTTGTGACCCGCGACAATCCCTGCGTGGAACTGTAACGACGCCTGCAGATCATGTTCGCCGGTCAAAACCACCACAAAGGTGCCTGTCCCCTTTGTGGTGGTTTTTATGTTGATGGGTTAACAAATGGGATATTTGGGTATGGGTGTTGCCTCGTGCGGCTAAGATGTTTACCCGTTAGCATCATGTAAGCGAAAGGCGGTCGTCTCCCATGCAGCAGAACGACGAGACACGTTTCGAGGACTTTGTCGGACTGATCAGCGGGCTCTACAAGGAGATCCAGCGCATTAAGACATCCGAGGGCGCAAGGCTGGGCCTCAAGGGCTCCGACGTTATGTGCCTGTACTATCTTGAGCGCAGCAAGGACGGCCTGACTGGCGCTGACCTGGCTCGCATGGCAGGCGTGACCCGTGCCGCCGTCTCGCGCACGCTCGCGCATCTGGAGGAGGGCGGCTACGTCGAGGTCGACGACTCGGGTGATGCGGCCGTTAAGTATCGTGCCCCGGTGCGCCTGACCGCTCTGGGCGGCGAGAGCATGAGCGAGGCGGACCGCATCATTCGCGAGGTGCTCGACACCACCGGTAAGGCTATGGGTGTGGAGCAGCGCGAGCAGATGTATGCGTCGCTGCGTACGATTCTCAACACCCTGCGTGAGATCTAAGGCCGCCAAGGCATTTGCTTCCCATTAAAAACTGCATAGTCCCGTTTGAGCGCGTATGCCGTGCCGGGGCATTGCTGTCAAAATTCCCCGCGCGGGACCTGCGCAAGAAAGGATTCGTTATGTCCGTCCGCATTATTACCGATTCCGCAAGCGATATGTCGCCGGCGGAGCACCCCGCTCTGCGTGTTCTGCCGCTGTCCGTCACCTTTGGCACCGATGTGTATATGGATGGCGTCGACATCGATCACCAGCGCTTTTACGAGATGCTTGTGGAGCGCGATGAGCTGCCCAAGACCGGTCAGGTCAACCCGTACGCCTTTTCGCAGGCGATTGCCGAAGCGCGTGAGGCCGGCGATGAGGCCGTGATTATTACCGTGGGCGCCAAGCTCTCGGGCACCAACCAGAGTGCTCGTACGGCACTTGCCGAGGCGCCGGGCGGCGACATGTTCGTCGTGGACAGCAATAACGTGACCTTGGGCGAGCGCGTGCTGGTCGAGTATGCGCTGCGCCTGGTGGACGAGGGCCAAGGCGCGGCTCAGGTTGCGGCGGCTGTCGAGGCCGTGCGCGACCGCGTGGTCGTCATCGGCCTGCTCGAGACGCTGGAGTACCTGGTGCGCGGCGGTCGCCTGTCTGCTGCGGCCGGTGCCGTGGGTACGCTGCTCAACGTAAAGCCCGTGGTGGCTGCCGAGGACGGTCTGATCGTGCAGCTGGGCAAGGCGCGCGGTTCCAAGAACGGACGTAACCTGCTCAACCAGAAGGTCGAAAAGGCGGGCGGCATCGACTTTTCCATGCCGCTGGCGCTCGGCTATACGGGCCTTTCGGATGCGGTGCTCAAGAAGTATATCGAGGACAGCGCGGCACTGTGGGCTGGCCACACCGAGGGCGAACTGCCCGTTCACACCATCGGCGCCACCATCGGCACCCATGTAGGCCCCGGCGCCGTAGCCGTAGCCTTCTTCCAGCCCGTTAACTAGCCCACCTGCCAAAACCACCACAAAGGGGACAGGCACCTTTGTGGTGGTTTATGCTATTCCGGGTGGAAGGGAGCGAGCAATGGCGTCTGAGGGCTTTTTTGAGCGGGTGTACGAGGTGGTCGAGCAGATTCCCGAGGGGATGGTCGCCACGTATGGTCAGGTGGCGCTGCTTGCTGGACGTCCACGAAGTGCGCGGTACGTGGGGTATGCCCTGCATGGCAATCCGCGCCCCGGCGAGATTCCCTGTCACCGCGTGGTGTTTGCCGATGGCCGCATATGCGATGGTTTTGCTTTTGGCGGTCCCGATGCTCAACGTGAGCTTTTGCTAGGGGAGGGTGTGGCGTTTAAGGACGACATGCACGTCGACTTGGCCGCCTGTCGCTGGCCTGCAGGGCTCTAGCGGCTCTGCCGTGGCTTAAACCACCACAAAGGTGCCTATCCCCTTTGTGGTGGTTTTGGCAGGTTTACCGAGGTTAACTTATGGAGAAGGTATGGCGGCGCGGTTTGTCGCAGCAAAGTAAACCACGGTGAACTATATTGTATTCAGCAACGGAGCAGGCCATAGGCGATGAAAAAGCCTGCCCTGTTGAGTTTGATTCGCATTCCTCCCCTCTGTGCGATTCAACGGTGTACTTCGGGAACAGGCCCGCTGGCAACTAACTGCCAGCGGGCCTGTTCCTGTTTCGGGGAGAAATCTAATCTCACCGTCTATGTTGTGCGAAGGCGCTTTGCCTAGTACACCATGCCCATGGCGTCCTGAACCTCGGCCAGGGTCTGCTCGGCGATCTCGTTGGCACGACGGTTGCCCTCGTGCAGGACGTCCTTCACATAGTCCAGATCGTTCTCATAGCGCTGACGACGCTCGCGGATCGGCGCGAAGTACTCGTTGACGGCCTCGGTCACGTACTTCTTGAGCTGGCCGGAGCCGCCCATGCCAATCTCCTCGGCAATCTCGACCTCGGAGCGACCGGTGCAGATGGCGGCCGTCGAAAGCAGACCGGATACGCCGGGGCGGTTCTCGGGATCGAACGTGATCATGCGCTCGGAGTCGGTTTGGCTCTTCTTGATGCGCTTGGCCGTCTCCTCGGCGGTCATCGAGATGTTGATGGCGTTGCCGTAGCTCTTGCTCATCTTGCGACCGTCCAGGCCGGGCAGCAGCGGGGTCTCGGACAGCAGCGCGTCGACCTCGGGGAACACCTTGCCGTAGCGGTTGTTAAAGCGGCGGGCGATGGTGCGGGTGAGCTCGATATGCGGCAGCTGGTCGCGACCGACGGGCACCACGTTGCCCTTGCAGAACAGGATGTCGCAGGCCTGATGCACCGGATAGGTGAGCAGAAGGCCGGTGAGCTCGTGGCCCGAGGCCTCCATCTCGGCCTTGACCGTTGGGTTGCGCGCCAGTTCGGCCTCGGAAACCAGCGACAGGAACGGCAGCATGAGCTGGTTGGCTGCGGGCACGGCGGAGTGCGCGTAGATCATGGTCTTGTCGGGGTCGATGCCGCAGGCAAGGTAGTCCATGACCATGTTGTACACGTTGTCCTGGATGTGCTCGGTCGTGTCGCGGTCGGTGATGACCTGGTAGTCGGCGATGAGCACGTTGGTCTTGGCGCCCATGTTCTGCAGCTCAACACGGCCCTTGAGGGTGCCGAAGTAGTGACCCAGGTGCAGACGGCCGGTGGGGCGGTCGCCGGTGAGCATGGTGAACTTTTCGGGCGTTTTGGCCAGGCCCTCGCGAATGGCGTTGCTCTTTTGCAGCGCGACTTCGTAGCTGTTCTCGTTTGGCATGATTGCTCCTAACGTATGTTCATGGGTCAAGATGATAACGCGTTTATTGGAGGGGCGGGTCGTAAGTAGGCGAGGGGCGGGAGAGCGGCGGCATGTGCGATGGGCGCGGCGTGGCTGCGCGTTTGGCCGGCGGCGCCTGGGCGCATCCTCGGCAGCTTACCCTAGCGCCTGTGGTGGCGCTCCTCCTTGCGTTCTTCTGCCGCCTGCTCCTCCTGCTTAAAGGCGGGATCGTCGGGGGTGACGAGCTCGTCCTCGTGCGTGCGCTTGTTGTAATGGTGGCGCAGCACGGGCTCAAACAGATGCAGATGCTTGGCAAAGGCCGCCGAGCCAATGGCGAGCACGGTAAAGATGAGCACGCGCATGGGGACCTCGACCTGGTTAATCGCGGCGGCGCCGGCCGAAAGCATGATGCACCAGGCATAGATGAGCAGCACTGCCTGCTTTTGGTTGTAGCCCTCTTGGATCAGGCGGTGGTGGATGTGGCCCTTGTCGGCCTGCCCGATGCTAATGTGGGCGCGCTTGCGGCGCACGATGGCGCTAAACGTGTCGATGATGGGCACGCCGGCAACGATGAGCGGGATGATAAGCGAGGTGAGCGCGGCGGTGCGGCTCACGTTGAGCAACGAGATGGAGCCCAGCGCAAAGCCCAGAAGCAGCGACCCCGAGTCGCCCAAGAAGATGCTTGCGGGGTTGAAGTTGTATCGCAAAAAGGCCAGGCAGGCGCCAAAGAGCGCAATGGAGAGCGCGGCGGCGTCGATGCGGCCCGAGAGAACGGCCATCGAAAACATGGTGAACGACGCGATGCCGCAGATGCCCGTGGCCAAGCCGTCGAGGCCGTCGATGAGGTTAATGATGTTGGTGAATGCCACCAGATAGATCACGGTGATGGGGTAGGCGAGCCATCCGAGCATGATCTCGCCGGCGGCAAACGGGTTGACGATGACGCCGATCCGCAGTCCGCCGATACAGGCGATGAGCGCGGCGAGGACCTGACCGGCCAGTTTTTGTTTGGGCTTGAGCTGGAAGACGTCGTCGATAGCGCCGGTCGCAAAGATGACGGTAAAGGAGAGCGCCAGCATGGGATAGCTAATGTGAAGGCGCGGGTGCGGCACCAGGACGGGCGGCCAGCCTAGGTGCCAGGTGCCTAGGATTTGTACAATGCAGGCAACGACCAGGCCCAAAAACACCGCCGTTCCGCCCAAACGCGGGATGGGCTTGGTGTTGATGCGGCGCTTAGAAGGATAGTCGACGGCGTCGAGCTTAATTGCCAAGCGCTTGACCAGGGGCACCGTGAGGAAGGTCGTGATAAAGGCCGCCGCTGCCACGCATAGGTACGGTATGTAGCTCGGGGATGAAGCCATGAATCTAAAAACCGCCAAGCGTCGAAGGGAAAGGTCAGAAGAACGCCATGCGCAAAGGGCATAGCCGAATCATGATACTCGACCAAGGGGGGTGCATGGAATTGCACGCAGCGATAATCACGCGCTTACCAGATATTGGGATGTTGTCGATGGCTTGTCGGGATGCCGGCGGGGATCCATGTGGACTGTAATGGTGATTTTCGGCAAAAGAAAACCACCCCCCACGTTACGAAAATGAACCCACCTAAAACAGGTGGGTGCCCTCATCGACTGTTCCAGCGTCCTTAACAACGAAGGATACCTGTACTAGGTACGACTGTGTGGGCTCCCTAAATAAACGCGACGGTTCACCCAGTTGCTCCGCG
>CABUTH010000118.1 GCA_902494465.1 uncultured Collinsella sp. | reverse complement strand
GGGCTGCTTGCCGGCTTGGACGAGAGTGTGTTCGAGCGTACCTTTGAGCGCGTGACGTTTACTCCTGGCGCGCTGGAGCTTGTGCGCTCAGCGCACAGCAAGGGCTGGAAGGTCGGCGTGGTAAGCGGCGGCTTCCATGAGGTGGCCGACAAGATCGTGGCCGCCGCGGGCATCGATTTTTGCCTGGCTAACCGCCTAGAAGTCGTGGACGGCAAGCTCACCGGTAAGCTGGCGGCAGACATCGTGACCAAGGAATCCAAGCTCATCCAGCTGCTGGATTGGGCGGTTGAGTGCGGTGTCGACATGGCCCACACCGTCGCGATCGGTGACGGCGCCAACGACATCCCCATGATTCAGGCCGCGGGCACGGGCATCGCGTTTTGCGCCAAGCCCAAAACGCGCGAAGCCGCCCCGTTTGCCATCGATGAGCGCAACCTGATGCTCGCCATGGACATCATCCTGCGCGACTAGTCGATCCTTCTAACAAGAGAATCAGTCTGTCCTATAGTTTCCGAACAATTTTGTCTTAGTGTTCGGAAACATACCCTTTGAGTGCTAGACTTTGCGCCGTCGAAGGGAACATATATGGATAAGCGAGATCTTGAGCAATTGCTGAGCGATGTTGCCGGCGGAGTAGTCACCCCGGCAGTCGCCCTCACGCGCCTCCAGACGGCGCCAACCGCCGATCTGGGTTTTGCGCAGCTCGATCTTTCGCGCGGGGTGCGCCAGGGAGCCGGCGAGGTTGTCTACGGCGCCGGTAAAACCGCCGAGCAAATTGCCGCCATTATCGAAGCGCTGCGCGATGCCGGTCAGGAGCGCATCCTGGTCACGCGCCTGGACAGCGAAAAAGCAGCCCGTACCTCGGAGCTTCTCGGCAACGACATCGACCTGGGATATGCCCCGAACGCCCAGCTCGCCCTGGTGGGTGGCAAGCCCTCCCCCACCGGTAACGGACGCGTTGTCGTCGCCTGCGCCGGCACGAGCGACCTGCCCGTCGCCGAAGAGGCGGCACTGACGGCCGAGTTCTACGGCAACGAGGTCGACCGCCTCTACGACGTGGGTGTCGCCGGCCTGCACCGCCTGCTCGCTCATGCCGAGGAACTTGCCCAGGCGCAGGTGGTCATCGCCATCGCCGGCATGGAAGGCGCCCTGGCGAGCGTTATCGGCGGTCTGGTGAGCTGTCCGGTCATTGCCGTTCCCACCAGCGTGGGCTACGGCGCGAGCTTTGGTGGCGTAGCCGCGCTGCTCGCCATGCTCAACTCCTGCGCCAGCGGCGTTTCGGTCGTCAATATCGACAACGGCTTTGGTGCCGCCTACCAGGCAAGTCTTATCAATCATCTGGGCGCGGGCACGCCCTGCGCCCGTTAAGGAGCATTCCATGTCTAACCATCAGCACACGCTTATCATCGACGGCACCTCAGGCATCAGCGGCGACATGACCGTTGCGGCCCTGCTCGACCTGGGCGCCAGCGAGGAGCACCTGCGCGAGCAGCTCGCCACCCTGCCGGTCGACGGCTTTACAATCGCCGTCACACGCGTAAACAAGCACGGCATCGACGCCTGTGACTTCGATGTTCAGCTTGCAGAGGAGCTCGAGAACCACGATCACGATATGGCCTGGCTCTACGACAACGAAGCAGCTGCCGAGCACACACACGAGCATGAACACGAGGCCCACGACCATGGCCACGAGGACCATCATCACGCCCACCACCATCACCACCGTTCTTTGGCGGACGTTACCGCCATCATCGATGGCTCGCAGCTAAGCGATGGCGCCAAGCGTCGCGCGCTCGCCATCTTTACCGCGCTCGCCGCCGCCGAGGCAAAGGCCCACGGCAAAACGCCCGAGACCGTCATGTTCCACGAGGTGGGCGCCGTCGACTCCATCGTCGACGTCTGCTCCGTCGCCATCTGCCTCGACGACCTGGGCATCGAGGACATCGTGGTCGAGTCGCTCTCCGAGGGCCACGGAACCATCCGTTGCGCCCACGGCCTCATGCCCATTCCCGTCCCCGCTGTCGTCAACCTGTGCCAGGCGGGCAATATCGCCCTCACGCCTGCACCGGTCGCCGGCGAGCTCGTGACGCCCACGGGCGCTGCCGTCGTCGCTGCACTGCGCACGTCCGAGCACCTGCCGGCCCGCTACCGCATCGAGGCCGTCGGCTACGGCGCCGGTAAGCGCCCCTACGAGGGCTGCTCCGGCACGCTCCGCTGCCTGCTCGTTGACGCGGACGCATAGCCATGGATGCCCGCAAGGCCAAAAGCCGCGCCGCGATCGTCGCGGCGTTCTCCGAGCTTTTGCGCGAGGAGGACTACGGCAAGATCACCGTCGGCGACATCATCGCGCGCGCTCACGTAGGCCGCGCGACATTCTACGGCCTCTTTAAGAGCAAAGACGACCTGCTCGCTGAGCTGGTGTACGACATCTGCACCCACGCCCTCGACGACGATGGCACACCGCTCGACGACCCACTCGTGCAGGTCGAGCATATCCTCAACAACCTCTGGGAGCGCCGCCAGGGCGTACGAGCCCTCGTAGCCGGCGCCGGCTCACGCGTCTTCGCCGACTGCTTACGCAAGACCATCATGTCACGGGCAGCCGAAACCGTCCCCACCGACCCAAACGGCCCCGCCGCCACCATGGACCGAAGCTTCTTACTACACCACATAGCCTCAAGCTTCGTAGGAATGGTCCAATGGTGGGCCTGGCACAACTTCCAAGCCCCAAAAGAGGACGTAGCCAAAGACTACCTATCAGCCATTAAGCCTCTCTTCAACTAAGTAACCATCCCTTCCCAAAGTGGAAGCCCCACCCCAAATTGCGGATCCCATTCCAAAGTTCCGCTCCGACTCAAGACGCCACGCATCCCAAAGTGTCAACAGCTACCCAACGCCCCTACCAGCAGCAAGCCCCTCCCATCCAATTTCAGATATATATGTTGGGTTGCTTGTACGAACGCAACAAAGACCCCGCAGCTGTCCGCATGGGGTAACTTCCCAGCGCATTCCGCAGGACGAAAGAACCCCCGCCGCACGAAGTGCGCAGCGGGGGTTCTTTCATGTCCGAGGACGCGCTGGGAAGTTACCCCATGCGGCCAGCGGACAACTATGTAGCCTTGGACTAGAACATGCCCAAGAAGCCATGCACAAACAGCGCGGCCAGAGCGGCACCGACAAACGGAGCGATGCCAGGAACGAGCAGGCCGTACTTCCAGTTGTTGTCAGCCTTGTTCTTGATCGGCAGCACCTGATAGGCCATGCGAGGACCAAGGTCACGAGCCTGGTTCATGGCGAAACCGGTGATGCCGCCCATGCCCATGCCAACGGCCCAAACAATCAGGCCGACGCAGATGGCAAGCATCAAAACGTTCTCGCCGGCGCGGCTAGCGGCAGCAAGGATGGCGCTGATGAACACGAAGGTGCAGATAGCCTCACAGAAGAAGTTGCGGGCATAGTTCGTGCCCTCGGTGGTGGGGTTGGTCGAGAAGATGTTGCGCTGGGCAATGGGGTCGACGACACCATCGGAAGCCTTGAACTCATCGGCATACATAAACCAAGCGATTACGGCGCCCACAAAGCCGCCGAGCATATCGGCAATCATGAAGGGAATGCAGCTGCTCCACGGCACCAGGCCTACAATGCACTGGGCAAGCACCATAGCAGGGTTCATGCACACGGCGCCGCCAAAGACAAACAGGCAGACCGAGATGCCAAAAGACCAAGTGGTGATGGCAAACATATGGCCGGAGCCCTGATACTTGGTGCCCTTGAGCACGGTATCGCAGTGCACGCCCACACCAAAGATGATCATGAGGGCCGTTGCGCCGAATTCACAGAGGAGTTTGGTAAGCATAAAACCTTATCTTTCTTGTCGGTTATAAACGATTCGTTTAGGCCGCGCACTAGTGCTGCGCGACAACAACGCCCAGGCCATCGGGAATGACGGCAACCTTGGCATCGGCACCCTTCATCTCAAAGGCGAGCTTGAGCGCCTCCTCGATAGTGTTGACCGGCGTCATGTGCATATCCTTGAGCATCTGGTGATCGCACAGGTCGGTGACCATGATCACAGGGTGATGCGCCAGAATGCGGGCAAAGATCTGGCTCGTCCACTGGTCGGGCAGGGTCTCGTCCTTAGGACGGTCGATGCAGGCGCGCTCAAACTCTGCCGGATCATTGTCGGCGATGTTGTGATAGAAGCCCTCGCCACCGTGACCGTCGGCACAACCGGCGACGTCGATGATCACGCCGCCCTCAGGAAGCGTGGCCTCGGCAGCGCACATGCCCTTCACGGCCTGGTAGATGTTCTGATCGAGCGGGTAGCCGCCGTTGGTGGTGATGGCGATCTCGCACTCGACGGGCTCAACGCCGGCAAGGCTCTTCACGAACTCGCAGCCAGCCTCGTGCGCCTTGTGGATGTCGCCGGCAAAGGAGCCGATGACCTCATGCTTGCCGTTAAGCACCACGTTAAGCACAAAGGCGAGGTGAGCCATCTCGGCGGCGGCAAACATGTCCTCGCTCACGTGGTTGTGGCACAGGTTGCCGGCACGCGAGTGGGAATCGTTCACAAACTGACCGTTGTGGTTGTACATGATGGTCTTGTAGCTGGCGATGCCAGGCAGGACGGACTTGCGGCTACCAGAGAAACCGGCAAAGAAGTGCGGTTCAATAAAGCCCTCGGCAAGCAGCAGATCGCAATCGGCGGCAATCTTGTTGATGATGCACTCGCCACCAGAAGGCAGGGTGCCGATCTTTTTCATCATGCTGTCGTCAGTCGCGACGTGCATAACGATTTCCTCGTTGGCAACGATCTCCTCGCCGTACTTGTTGACGAGTTCCTCGTGCGTCGACGGACGATGCATGCCGGTCGCGACCAGGATACGCACACGCGCCTCGGGAGCGGCAGCGTGGATGTGATGCAGCAGAATAGGCATCGTCACACGCGAGGGAACGGGACGCGTATGATCGGAGCTAATGATGACGATATCCTTCTTGCCAGCACAAAGCTCCTCGAGCGAAGGCGAGCCATAAGGGTTGGCAAGTGACTCCTCTACCAGCTTTTCCTGAGATTTTGTAGTCTTAAACTCGTTTTGATGACCTTCCATCACACCCGCGAAGTTCTTATCCTCGAGCTCCAGATGCAACGTCTTGTGGTCAAACGGCAGTTCACATTCAAACAATGATGAGCGCCCTCTTCCTTTCAACTGACACACTAGATAAACCGTTGGAAGGATACGCCGCTCACCGAAAAACACCACCGTCCACCGACTCATTAACACAACGTTCATATTTGACCCACAACAAAACAACCGCGATCCCAAACGGAACCGCGGCCGCCCGTAAAAGACACAATAGAAAGGATGACTTACACAGCGCCGAGGCAAACATCTACCCCGAGACGTACGCACGTAAAGCATTTTGCATAAATGCGTTAATAATTGCATAAAATGGCGCATGGATTTCTAGCCGTAACAGGGTAGTACCCTCCGGAGCGTGCATTTTTGCGAGTATTCAGCATCGCGGGATAAGATTTTGGTGTCAAAAGTCTTTCAAAAAGTAGATAGTCCTCATGACTCGACCCATCTGGATAGCATGCGGCGAGAAACCAGCTATATATGGACATCGCCAAGGCCCAATTGTCGTGCAAAAGCATCAACAAAGGCAGCGAAAGCCGGCTATGGCCTTATGCATCAATCTTTGGCTGCTGAAAACTCCGTTTTTTGCACGTCGCCCCAAGCACCACCCTCACCCAGCGGCCAATCCGCTGAAGACCGGACATCGCAGGGCCCGCCATTAGTTTACTTTTAGGCACGTCCTCGGACATGCAAGAAGCCCTCGCTGCGCACTTCGTGCGGCGAGGGCTTCTTGCGTCCTGCGGAGTGTGCCTAAAAGTAAACTAATGGCGGGCCCTGCGATGTCCGGTCTTCAGCGGATTGG
>CABUTH010000117.1 GCA_902494465.1 uncultured Collinsella sp. | reverse complement strand
GTATAGCCATGCAACGGAAAAGAGCCGCCCTTTCGGACGACTCAAACTGTAATGGGGCTCTTTTAGCTACCCAAAGAGAATACTTGGAAATAATGCTGATAAACGGTAAAGCGATTTAGCAAAAACATCGCATCCGACCTGCATTTTCCTTGTAGTGGTATCTTCATAAGGTAACCACCTTTACCTACCGTTTACCGCCAGTTTTAGCACGTTTACCAAACCGCGCACCCTCTGCTCAAGCCTGCCCAAAACGCGCCGTATAGTTCCCTCACGGCCCGCATCCGGTGGGTCGATTCGTTACCACGGTCGTGTGCGAGAACGCATGGAAGGGGAAGTATCGTGAGCGATTGCAAGAGGGTTTACCGTTTTGGAACCGACGCCCAGGGCACCTGTGTCACCGAGGGCGACAAGTCCATGAACTTCGTGCTTGGTGGCAAGGGCGCTAACCTTGCCGAGATGAGCCGTATCGGCCTGCCGGTTCCCGGTGGCTTTACTATTACCTGCCAGACCTGTGTCGAGTACTCCGGTGCCGGCAACGTCTGGCCCGAAGGCGCACTCGATGAGATCGTTGCCGCCGAGGCGGACCTCGAGGCCCGCTGCGGCAAGAAGCTCGGCGACGCCTCCGATCCGCTGCTTGTGTCGGTTCGTTCGGGCGCTCCGTTCTCCATGCCCGGCATGATGGACACGGTCCTTAACTTGGGCCTCAATGACGATTCCGTCCAGGGCCTCATCGCGCAGACGCAGAACCCGCGTTTTGCCTGGGATAGCTACCGCCGCTTTATCCAGATGTTTTCCAATGTCGTCATGGGCGTCGACGCTGACCTGTTCGAGAACGCGCTGACCCGGGCACGCCTGGTCGCTGGTGTTCGCGTCGATTCCGAGCTTTCGGCCGAGGATCTGCAGGAGCTCGTCGAGACCTTCAAGGGGATTTTCTCTGAGAACGTCGATGCTTCCCTGTATCCCGAGCTCGAGGTTGCTGACGGCAAGCCTGTCTTCCCGCACGACCCGGAGCTTCAGCTACGCCTTGCCATCCAGGCCGTCTTTGGCAGCTGGATGAACGAGCGTGCCTGCATCTACCGCAAGCAGCATGGCATTTCCGACGACCTCGGCACCGCCGTCAACGTGCAGGCCATGGCCTTTGGCAACAAGGGCGAGACCTCTGCGACTGGCGTCGCCTTTACGCGCAACCCGGCCGATGGCACTAAGGAGTTCTACGGCGATTTTCTGGTTAACGCCCAGGGCGAGGACGTTGTCGCTGGCATCCGCAACACCGAGCCCATTGCCGACCTCAAGACCACCCCGGGCCTCGAGTCCGCAGGTGAGGAGCTCGAGCGCGTGTTCCTGACGCTCGAGGATCATTATCGCGATATGTGCGATATCGAGTTCACCATCGAGCAGGGCAAGCTCTGGATGCTCCAGATCCGCGTGGGCAAGCGCACCGCCACCGCCGCCCTGCGCATCGCTATCGAAATGGTCGAGGAGGGCCTGATCACCCGCGAGGAGGCCGTGAGCCGCATCGATCCCGCGCAGCTCGACCAACTCCTGCACCCACAGTTTGACGCCTCCAAGAAGTACGAGACGCTGGCCAGCGGTCTGAACGCCAGCCCCGGTGCCGCCGTGGGCGAGGTCGTGTTCTCGAGCGACGACGCCGTCGCGCGCGCCAACGAGGGCCACAAGGTCATTCTGGTTCGCTGGGAGACCAACCCCGATGACCTGAAGGGCATGGTAGCCGCCGAGGGCATCCTGACCAGCAACGGTGGCAAGACGAGCCATGCCGCCGTTATCGCCCGCGGCATGGGTACGCCCTGCGTCTGTGGCGTTGAGCGCTTCCATATCGACGCCGCCGAGAAGGTCGTGCGCATCGAGGGCAGCGACCGCGTGCTGCACGAGGGCGACGTTATCTCCATCGACGGCACCCAGGGTATCGTCGTCGACGGCGCCGTTGACCTGGTCTCCGCCGAGCTCACCGGCGATCTGGACACCATCCTATCCTGGGCCGACGAGATTCGCCTGGACGAGACCGGTGGCCATGCCAACCATGTGCGCGTTAATGCCGACAACCCCGAGGATGCCGCGCTCGCGCTCGAGTTTGGCGCCGAGGCCATCGGCCTGTGCCGCACCGAGCACATGTTCCTGGGCGACCGCAAGAACATCATCCAGAGCTTTATCCTGTCTGACGATGAGGCCGTGAAGCAGCAGGCCCTGGCCGACCTGCTCAAGGTTCAGACCGAGGACTTCCTGGCGATGTTCAAGACCATGTCCGGTCGCGATGTGGTCGTCCGCCTGCTCGATCCGCCGCTTCATGAGTTCCTGGATAATCCTCGCGAGCTCGAGGTCGCCATCACCAAGAAGGAAGCCGCTGGCGCCAGCGAGGAAGAGCTTGCCGTCCTGCGCGCCCGCCTGCGTCGTATCGACGGCATGGTCGAGTCCAACCCGATGCTCGGCCTACGCGGCGTGCGCCTGTCCATCGTCTTTAGCGATCTGCCGCTCATGCAGGTCCGCTCCGTCGCCACGGCTGCCGCTCGCCTCATCAAGGAAGGCGTCGACCCGCGCCCCGAGATCATGGTTCCGCTCGTTTCCATCACGGCGGAGCATGTCCAGACCCGCGAAGTTATCGAGCGCGTGATCGCAGAGGTTTCCGACGAAGAGGGCGTCGAGCTCAATATTCCCGTGGGCACGATGCTCGAGCTGCCGCGCGCCTGCATGGTCGCCGACGAGATCGCCCATTACGCAGACTTCTTCTGCTTCGGCACCAACGACCTCACCCAGACCACCTTCGGCTTCTCCCGCGACGATGCCGAGGCCAAGTTCATCCCGCTGTACATGCATAAGAAGATCTTGAAGGACAATCCCTTCGAGACCATCGACACGGCGGTACTCGAACTGGTGCGCTTGGCCGTCGAGAAGGGCCGCGCCACCAACCCCGACATGCACTTTGGCGTGTGCGGTGAGCACGGTGGCGACCCCAAGTCCATCAAGGGCCTGTTTAACGTGGCCGACGTGGACTACGTGTCCTGCTCGCCCTACCGCGTGCCCCTCGCACGCCTGGCTGCCGCTCAGGCCAAGCTCGAGGCCAAGCGTTCCGCCTAACGTTTTGGGTTTAGACGCCTAGCGTAGCCCCCTTCATGCCGCCCGTCTCATTCGTGAGACGGGCGGTTATCATGTGCGGGTTTTGTCTTTTTGTCTGCGTAAAAAATTGTTCTTGCAGCAGAAACCCGCGCGTGTATACTCGAATACGTTTGTTCAACTACGTGCCGGCCAAGGTGGTACGGCACCTCTAGAAGAGTAAGGAATTGCACATGGATTACATCCGCGCAATCGAGCGTCAGCAGATCCGCGAGGACATTCCTCAGGTTCGCGTCGCCGACAACGTCAAGGTTCACTACCGCATTAAGGAAGGCGACCGCGAGCGCATCCAGGTCTTCCAGGGCGACGTCATCCGCATGGCCGGCGCCGGTGCCCGCGAGACCTTCACCGTCCGCAAGATGTCCTTCGGTGTCGGTGTTGAGCGTACCTTCCCGCTTCACAGCCCCAAGATCGCCAAGCTCGAGGTCGTTCGTCATGGTCGCGTCCGTCGCGCCAAGCTGTACTACCTCCGCGACAAGGTGGGCAAGGCTGCTCGCATCCCCGAGAAGCGCTAAGAAGATCGCAGCGTCTGTCCACTCGTTTGGACACAAGGGTCACCTTCGGGTGGCCCTTCTTTTTATCTGATTTACATGCAAGGAGGGCCTGGTATGGCCAACATGACGAGCTCGGTTTCGGCATCGCAGGTTGCCGGTGAGTTGGCGAGCGCTCCGTTTGAGGAGATTCCCGCCCTCGTGGAGCATTATCGCGAGGACCCGCGCCAGCAGGTGATCAAGGCTTGCGAACGCGCCCTCAAACGCCATGCCAAAGAGCTTGCCGAGCGCGAGCGCGTCAATGACATGTACGAGCTTATGCGTGAGCTTGGCGGCGATGGGGTGGTCGTTGGTGTCGACGAGGTGGGTCGCGGATCGGTGGCCGGTCCTTTGACGGTATGCGCTGTCTGCCTTCCTATGGAGCCGCGTGTCTGGGGCATCAACGATTCCAAAAAGCTCACGCCGGCGCGCCGCGAGTTGCTCTCAGTGAAGATTGCCGAGGTGGCGACGGCGATCGGTTTTTGCCATATCGCGCCTAAGGATATCGATGATATGGGCATGGCCCGCGCCATCTGCGCTGCCGTCGCGGGTGCGGTGGCCGATACGGGGCTCGAGCCCGATTGCGTCCTCATGGATGGCAACCCCTTGGGCGCCGTTCCCAATGAGCGCGACGTGGTGAAGGGCGATGCCAAGATCGCCTGTATCGCCGCGGCATCCATCATGGCAAAGGTCACGCGTGACGAGATGATGGTTGAGTACGACGCCGAGTATCCCGAGTACCATCTGGCCGAATCGAAGGGCTATGCGAGCCCCGAGCACATCGAGGCCATTCGAAAACATGGACTTTGTCCACTGCATCGTGTGAGCTTTTGCGGAAACTTTCTGCAGACTGAGCGCCTTTTCTAGGTCAATTGTGGAGACAGGGACCTCTAGGGTTTTATAAACCTGCTGGTAGCGGGCCGTATGCAACAGCATTGCTGCGTACGGCCCTTTTTTTGACGGCATTTGGTCAGCTTTTGGTTTGCTTCCTGTACTTACCCGCATGAAAGGTGCCCTCATCATCGGGGCAATGCAGTGTGCGGGAAAGGAGATCCCATGAGTGCCGCAAGCAAAAAGAGCAAGACGCAGCAGCTCAAGGAGCGTTGGGAAAACGGCGAGCTCGACTGCGGGGCGATGGCGCCCGAGTTTATCAAGGGACTCAGTCCCCGTGAGCTGGGCATGCTGGGCGAGCTAATCACCATCGACTACTTTAACGAGCGCGGCTACACCTTGCTGGAGCAGGGTTATCGTTGCACCGAGGGCGAGGCCGATCTGGTGCTGCTCGATGAGCTTGACGATGTCGTGGTGATGGCCGAGGTCAAGACCAGGCGCGTCGCCCTGGATTGCACCACGCGGGTCTTTCCCGAGGAGGCCGTGGATGCCCAAAAACAGCGTCGGTATCGCCGTATCGCAAGTTGCTATCTCATGGAGCACTATCCGCTCAAGGCGATCCGCTTCGATGCCGTGGGTGTCACCATTCGCGGCGGGCATATCGCCGAGATCGAGCATCAGTACAACGCGTTCGATTGGCAGGTGTCGTGATGGCGTTCGAGACGTTTGCCGTTCACGCGGCCTGCATCCGCGGCGTCGAGGCGATTCACGTCACGGTCGAGGTCTCGCTTGCCGGCGGCGTTCCGGGCATTCAGATGCTCGGCATCCCGAGTATGGAGGTGATGGAGTCACGTGGTCGTATTCGCTGTGCGATGCGCTCGGCCGGCTTTGAGATCCCGCGCTCGGGCATTACGGTCAATCTGGCGCCCGGCGATATTCGCAAGACCGGTAGCGGCTTTGATCTGCCCATCGCCATCGCGGTTCTAGCGGCCGATGGTCAGATTCCCCGCGACAACCTCGATCGTTGTCTTATCGCCGGCGAGCTCGGCTTGGACGGCACGGTGCTTCCTGTCAAAGGCGAGGTGGCGTTTCAGCTATTGGCTCGCGACATGGGGCTGTCTTTTATCGCCGGCAGGTCCGACCAGCATGTGCCACTCGCGGGCGTGGATTGCGGCTTTATCGACCATCTGTCTCAGCTTGCTCACGGCATGGGCGATGCCGCACGGCACTACTTGGATTCCGAGGGTGTCGAGGCGACCTTTGAGCCCGAGCTCGACTATGCAGACGTGCTGGGGCAGGAAGTCGCTAAACGCGGCATGGCGCTTGCGGCGGCAGGAGAACTCGGCTTGCTCATGATCGGGTCTCCGGGATCGGGCAAGACGATGCTCGCACGCCGTATGACCGGCATCCTGCCCGAGCTTTCCGTTGAGGATCAGCAGGAGGCACTGTGCATCCATTCGGTTTTGGGTGAGAACATTGATGGCTTGTTGGCGGGGCACCGCCCCTTCCG
>CABUTH010000116.1 GCA_902494465.1 uncultured Collinsella sp. | reverse complement strand
TCGATCGCCCTGGGCTACGGTGTGATGCTCGCCTGGGACGTGGTGCTGCTGTACCGGTATTTTCCGCAGAGCGATCGCAGCCCCTGGCTCTATTTACGGTGGCTCGACCAATTTCTGCCGTTGGCGCTCACGGGCTTGTTTACCAACCTGGGCCTCTTTGCGCACTTGGTGATAATATGGGCCGGTCCCATTGGTGTGCAGGTCAAGGGCTTGTTTTATGGTGCGCCCTACCACGATGTGCCGGCGCTCATCGCGTTTTTGACGATCCTGGTCACGTCCGTCAACTTTGTGGTCTCGGTCGAGGTCAACTTTTATCCGCGCTACCGCGACTACTACAGCCTGTTCAACGACGGTGGCGTGGTGGGCGACATTGTGGTGGCCGAGGAGGAAATGCTTGCCACGCTCAACCGAGAACTGCGTTTTTGTGCGCTCAAGCAACTGTTTGTGACGGCGGCGGTCATCTCGCTCGAGACCACGGTGCTGTCGGCCCTACCGTTGGGCTTTAACAACCTGATGCACGGGTATTTCCGCACGTTATGCGTGGGCTATGGCCTGTATGCCGTGGGCAACACGATCCTGCTGATCTTGCTGTACTTTACCGACTACAAGGGGGCCGTGCTGGCTTCGGGACTGTTTGCCGGTGTGGCCGGGCTGGCGACTGCCGTTTCTCTGCTCTTGCCGCAGCAGTTTTACGGCTTTGGCTTTTTGTTGGGTGCAGCGGTGTTTTTTATCGTGGCGCTGCTGCGGCTCGATACCTATACCGCCAACTTGCCGTATCGTATCCTGAGCCAGCAGCCCATTGTGGCTACTGACAAAACGGGCTGGTTTACCGAACTTGGTCGGGTGCTCGACCGTGTTGAGCAACGCTACGAGGACAAGCGCGTGGGCGGTGAGCCGCGCAGTGCGTTTGAACGTATGGTGGTTCGCCTGTACCAAAAGCATTGGGGAGGTTCTGATGATCGATAAGTTGATGTCTCGCCGCTGCCTGATCGAGGCGGCTGCCGGCGCGCTGTTGCTTTCGGGCTGCTCGTCTCAGGACGAATCCTCGACCAACAAGGTCAAAAAGCAGGACAAGATTAAAAAGGCCGAGTCCTCGGACGGTACCAAGCACCTGCGCGATAAGGACGAGCTGTACGAGGTCTACGACGACTCGGGCATTGTGACCATGTACCTGACGGTCTCGCGCGGTAACAGCTCCGAGAACACCGACCACAGCTGGGCCGAGATCAATACGTACTCGGTGTATGACTATGCCGACATGGGCGTGACGCGCTATCAGGTTATGGGCCTGCTGCAGCCAGGCGACGAAGACGGCCCGGTGGCCGGCGAGGTTGGCTATGGCGAGGACGCGCCCAATGCCACTGTGCAGGTGCGCGGCCAGACGTCGAGCGGTTATACGCAGAAGAATTACAAGGTGGAGCTCAAAAAGGGCAAGGGTACCTGGCGCCAACAGCGCGCGATTGCGCTTAACAAGCACATGGGCGAGGGTATGCGTTTTCGCAACAAGATGGCCTACGATCTTATCCGTGGGATTCCCCAGATGATGGGCCTGCGCACGCAGTTTGTGCATCTGTGGGTGTGCGACCAGACCGAAAAGTCCAACCACACCTTTGAGGACTACGGCCTGTTTACGCAGGTGGAGCAGCTCAATAAAACGGCGCTTAAGGCACACGGCTTGGATAAGAACGGACATCTGTACAAGGTGAACAACTTCGATTTCCATCGCTACGAGGACACCATTAAGCTTGCCGATGATCCCGATTACAACCAGGCAAACTTTGAGGGCATGCTCGAGATTAAGGGCGATTCGGACCACACCAAGCTCATCGAGATGCTCGATGCGCTCAATGACGAATCGCAAAAGATTGATAACGTGCTCGACACCTACTTTGATACCGAGAATCTGGTCTATTGGCTGGCGTTTCAGATCCTGACGGGCAACTGCGATACGCAGAACCGCAACTGCTATCTGTACAGCCCTCTCAACTCAAATACCTGGTACTTTTTGGATTGGGATAACGACGGCATGCTGCGTAAGCTGGAGCTGAGCCTGAAGGGGTTTTCGGACTATGCGAGCTGGGAGCGCGGCGTAAGCAACTACTGGGGCAACGTGCTGTTTAACCGCGCGTTGCGTAGCAAGTCGTTCCGCAGCGAACTCGACCGTGCCGTCAAGGACTTGCGCTCGTATTTGACCGAGACTCGCCTGACCAAGATGATCAGGCACTACCGTGAGGTGACTGAATCCCTGGTCTTTGCTTCGCCCGATATCGACAATCTGCCTGTCACCAAGGACCAATACAAGCAGATTGCCGCGGCGATTCCCTCCGAGATCGAGGAGAACTATAAGAGCTTCCGCGAGAGCTATAAAAAGCCCATGCCGTTCTACATCGGCGTGCCGCAGATCGATAACGGCAAGCTGCGCATTAACTGGGATGCGTCCTACGACTTTGAGGCGCGCGACATTCGCTACACCGTGGAGCTGGCGCGCGACTATGCCATTGGCGATGTGGTCTTTAAGGCCGAGGACGTGCTGCTTCCCGAGGTGACCTGCGATGCGCCCGATACCGGCCAGTATTTTGTGCGCGTGCGTGCCACCAACTCCGACGGCTATACGCAAGATGCGTTTGACTACTATGTGACCGACGACGGCAAGCACTACGGCATGAAGTGTTTTTACGTGCAAGACGGCGGTAAGGTCGTGGAGGACACGTATGAGGAGGGCTAGCGCGCTGCTTGAGCGCTGGGCGGCCCCGCCTGTGCGTGCCACGCAGGAGCGTTACCGCCACGAGCTCAAATATCTCATTAACGAGGGCGAGCACACTGCGCTTGCCTGTCGCATGGCGTCGGTGTTTAAGCTGGACAAGCATACACGGGCGGGTGGTTACACCATTCGCAGCCTGTATTTTGACGACTACTGCAACTCGGCCTACGAGGAAAAAGACGCCGGTATTCTCATGCGCAAAAAGTATCGCGTGCGCATCTATAACGGCAGCGACAAGGTGATTAAGCTCGAGCGCAAAAAGAAGTACGGCAGCTGGATCTACAAGGAGGATGCGCCACTTACGCGCGGCGAGTTTGAGCAGATTCTGGCTGGCGACTACGACTTTTTGCTGAGGAGCCCCTATCCGCTCTGTCGCGAGTTCTACATCGAGTGCATCTGCAACGTGATGCGCCCGAGGACCATCGTGGATTACGAGCGCGAGCCGTGGGTGATGGATGAGGGCACTGTGCGCATTACGTTTGACATGAACGTGCGTGCCGCGGTGGGAAGCTTCGATATCTTTGACGCGACGCTGCCCGCGCTGCCGGTCCTGGAGCCCGGCAAGCTGGTGATGGAGGTCAAGTTTACGGAGTTTTGCCCGTAGCTGGTGCGCGATATGGTGCCGCCGGGAGCGGCCGAGCTTACGGCGGTCTCCAAGTACTGCCTGTGTTACGAAAAGACCGCCTACCTGCGCGGATTTAATTACTGGGAATCGGATTTTGAGAACCGAGGGGATATTTAGACCATGAGCACCAGGGACTTTTTTAAGAACTCCGTCTTGGAGGCGTTTGGCCAGGTCGACCCTGCCAAGATTGGCCTTTCGCTGCTCGTGGCGCTCGCCATGGGCATCCTGATCTATTACGTGTACAAGCGCTTTTTTACCGGCGTGGTGTATTCGCGTAGCTTTGCCGTGACGCTTGTGGGCATGTGCGAGCTCTCCTGCATGGTCACGCTCGCGATTTCGACCAACGTGGTCATCTCGCTCGGTATGGTCGGTGCTCTGTCCATCGTCCGCTACCGTACGGCGGTCAAGGACCCGCTCGACCTGCTGTATCTGTTTTGGGCCATTACCACGGGCATTACGGCAGGCGCCGGCATGTATGCGCTCGTGGGGCTTACGGCAGTGGTGATCGTGGTGATGATCGCCGGCTTTGCGAGCCACCAGGACAAGGCGCGCGTGTACATGATGGTCATCCACTACACGGGCCAGACCACCGGCGACGATATCGTGCGCGCGTTTGGGCGCACCAAGTTCACCGTCAAGTCTAAGACGATGCGCGGCGACAAAGTCGAGATGGCCGTCGAGCTCTTCTCGGACGGCGTTGACATGCCCTATGCGGACGCTATTCGCGCGCTTGACGGCGTGGAGGACCTCACACTCATCCAGTACTACGGCGAATACCTCGGCTAATTATGTTCCGGCGTTTTAACAAACGCCGGACCGCTCGACGCTGCGCGGGCATCTGCCGGGCGATCTGCCGCTCAAACCGTCGCTCGCGTACATAAAGTACGCTTCGCTCCTCTTTCGCGGCACCTCGCCACGGCAGTTGCCCGCTCGCTGACGTTTGCTCGACCTGGGTGGGCCGATTTTGTTCGGATGCCGTCTTCACGGGTATTATGGTGAAAGCGATTTCAATGACAGGGGTGCTCGTGGTAAAGATGAAAGATGTGGCCGAGTTGGCCGGCGTTTCGAGCGCCGCCGTCTCGCGCTACCTCAACGGCGGATATATCTCGGCGGACAAGGCCCAGCGCATTAAGCAGGCGATTGAACTGACCGGATACGTGCGGTCCAGTCAGGCTCGCGCGCTGCGCACCGGCTCCACCAAGCTCATCGGCGTCATCGTGCCCAAGATCAACTCGGAATCCGTGAGCCGCATTACCGCCGGCATTGGCCAGGTGCTCGGTCGCCGTGGCTACCAGATGCTGCTTGCCAATACCGATAATGCGGCCGATCGCGAGCTCGAATACCTCGATTTATTCCAAAACCATCCGGTTGACGGCATTGTGCTGGTGGCAACCATGATCACCGACGAGCACCGTCGCGCGATTGACTCGTGCCGTGTGCCCATTGTGCTGATCGGTCAACATGTCGAGGGCGCGGCGTGCGTGTATCACGACGATTACGAGGCCGCTTTTGAGCTGGGCCATGCGCTTGCGGGTCGCGTGGACGGCAAGATCGCTTACATTGGGGTTACCGAGGAGGACCGCGCGGCTGGTTATGACCGCCGTCGCGGTTTTGAGGCCGGCTTGCGCGCCGCGGGTAACCCGCTCGATGCCGCCTTGATTCGTCTGGGCTCGTTTACGCTCGACTCGGGCTATGGTGCGGCGCGTGAACTGCTTTCTGCCGCTCCCGATGTTTCGTTTATCGCGTGCGCGACCGATACCATGGCGGCGGGCGCGCTTCGTGCCATCGATGAGGTTCGCGGCGTGGGCGAGGGCATGCATCGCGTAAGCGGTTTTGGCGACAACGCGTTTTTGCGCGCGCTGACGGGCGGCATTCCCACCGTGCATTATGGCTACCTGACCAGTGGCGTCGAGGCGACCAATATGCTGATCAACACGCTCGATGGCGTGGAGGGGGAGAGCGGTCTAAAGACGCTCAAGCTCGGCCATCAGCTTATGAATGTCTAGGCCTTGGTCGTCTGCCTGCCTCTGAGTCGTCTGTTTTTGCCTTAAAACTACCATTCGCCGGCCTATTCCTACCGTTCACCCTAAAGTGAAAACGATTACAGACATATGAAACTGAAATCGTTTACAGTGTAAGTATCAAAGATGGCCGGGTGTACATGCGCCCGTTGGAGGAAAGGGAAGTCATGGACTACCGTAAATCAGCCCAAGAGGTGCTCGACAACGTCGGAGGCGCCGGCAACGTTGTTTCGGCCGCACACTGCGCCACGCGTCTGCGCCTGGTGATTGCCGATAACGCCAAGGTCGACACGGAGGCCCTCGAGAATATCGACGGCGCCAAGGGCGTCTTTGAGGCCCAAGGCCAGCTCCAGATTATTTTTGGCACTGGCACCGTCAACAAGGTCTACGACGAGTTCATTGCGGTCAGCGGCGTCGAGGCTGCCACCAAGGCCGAGGTCAAGGAGGCCGCGGCGCAGCAGCAGAACATCTTTATGCGTGCCATTAAGGTGCTCGGCGACGTCTTTGTCCCCATCATCCCCGCCATCGTGGCTTCGGGCTTGCTGCTGGGCATTATGAGCGCCCTCAACTTTATGGCCTCCAACGGCTTTATC
>CABUTH010000115.1 GCA_902494465.1 uncultured Collinsella sp. | reverse complement strand
CGGTCGGCCCCATGCCGTCCTCCGTCGCCAGGAGGAAGAGCTCGACCTTCTCCCTGCTGTACATGCGAACCTCCAGTCCGGACCGCCCCGCGGTCCAACTTTCTGTCCGCACCCCCAAACAGTCTCTATTTCACCGCAACTTATTGGTGGCCTTTTGGGTGGCACTCAGCGCCACGGATCGGCTTCGAACATCGGCTCGCGCTCGGGGCGGCGATCGCTGTAGGGATCGTAGCCGTCGTCGTCCTCGTTCTCGGCACGGATGTAGGGGTCGCGCGGCTTGGGCGCCGGCTTAGGCGCAGGCTTGGGCGCGGCGGGTGCGGCATCGGTCGCCGGCGCGCTTGTCTTGATCTCGTCTTTCATCTGCATATCTCCTTGCCATGCAATCGTGTTCAACATCATCGATTGTCGCACGAAAAAGGGCGGCGGACCCAATTGGATCCGCCGCCCTTGGCGTTTAGAGACGACTGACAGATTTTAAGGCATGGCCCAAAATCTACTCGGCGTCGGGGACCTCGTAGGTGGCCGCCGGCGTGTTATCGCACACGACGGTAAAGCCGCCGTCCTTGTCGACATCGACCGTCACCTGATCGCCCTCGCGCACCGTGCCGTCGATGATGGCGGCGGCGATGGCGTCCACGACCTCGCGCTGGACCAGACGCTTGAGCGGACGGGCACCGAACACGGGGTCCAGGCCGCCCACGGCGAGCATCTGCTTGGCCGCCGGGGTGATGGCAAGCGTCATGCGCTCCTTGGCCAGGCGTGCGCGGACGTCGGCAAGCTGGATGTCGACGATCTTCTCAATCTGCGCCATGCCGAGCGGATGGAACACCACGATATCGTCGAAACGGTTGAGGAACTCGGGGCGGAAGGTCTGAGCCATGGCGGCGTCGACCTGATGGCGCATCTCCTCCTCGTCCTTACCGGACAGATCGGCGATAGCTTTGGAGCCCACGTTGGACGTCATGATGATAATCGTGTTCTTGAAGGACACCTGGCGACCCTGGCCATCGGTCAGACGGCCGTCGTCGAGCACCTGCAACAGCACGTTAAAGACATCCGGATGAGCCTTCTCCATCTCGTCGAGCAAGATCACGGAGTACGGACGACGGCGCACGGCCTCGGTGAGCTGGCCGCCCTCGTCGTAACCCACGTATCCCGGGGGCGCACCGATCAGACGCTGGACGCTGAACTTCTCCATGTACTCGGACATGTCGATACGCACGAGTGCGCGCTCGTCGTCGAACAGGCACTCGGCAAGCGCCTTGGCGAGCTCGGTCTTGCCCACGCCGGTGGGGCCCAGGAAGAAGAAGCTGCCGATGGGCTTGTCCGGGTCGGAGAGACCCGCACGGCTGCGGCGCACGGCCGCGGCAACGGCGGAGACGGCCTCGTCCTGGCCGATGACGCGCTTATGCAGCTCGCCCTCCAGGCCCTTCAACTTGTCGAGCTCGCCCTGCATCATCTTGGACACGGGCACGCCGGTCCAGGCGCTCACGACCTCGGCGATCTCATCGGAGGTCACCTGTTCGTTGAGGCCCTCGCCGTCCTGCTGCTTTTGTGCCTCGAGCGCGGCCTCGGAATCCTGAATCTGCTGCTGCAGGCCCGGAATCACGGAGAAGCGCAGCTCGGACGCACGGCCCAGGTCGCCGTTGCGCGTCGCGCGCTCCTCTTCGCTCTTGGCCTCGTCGAGCTGGCCCTTGAGCTCCTGCACGTGGTCGATGGCGTTCTTTTGGTTGAGCCAGCCGGCCTTTTGCACGTTGAGCTTTTCCTGGACCTCGGCAATCTCTTGGCGCAGGGCCTCCAGACGCTCCTTGGAGGCGTCGTCGGTCTCCTTCATGAGCGCCTGCTCCTCGATCTGCAGCTGGGTGAGCTGACGCGTAGTGGCGTCAATCTCGACCGGCATGCTGTCGAGCTCCATGCGCAAACGGCTTGCGGCCTCATCGACCAAGTCGATGGCCTTGTCGGGCAGGAAACGGTCGGCGATGTAGCGATCGGAGAGGTCGGCAGCCGCCACGAGCGCGCTATCGGTGATATGCACGCCGTGGAAGATCTCGTACTTCTCCTTGAGGCCACGAAGGATCGAGATTGTGTCCTCGACGGTAGGCTCGGAGACCATCACAGTCTGGAAACGACGCGCGAGCGCCGCGTCCTTCTCGATGTACTTGCGGTATTCGTCGAGCGTAGTCGCGCCAATCGCGTGCAAGTCGCCACGGGCAAGCGCAGGCTTGAGGATGTTGCCGGCGTCCATGGAGCCCTCGGTTGCACCCGCGCCCACGATGGTATGGAGCTCATCGATGAACAGGATGACCTTACCCTCGGACTTCTGTACCTCCTTGAGCACGGCCTTCAAGCGGTCCTCGAACTCGCCGCGGTACTTGGCGCCGGCGACCAGCGCGCTCATGTCGAGCTCGATCAGGTCGCGGTCGCGCAGGGTGCTCGGTACGTCGCCGGCCACGATACGCTGAGCGATGCCCTCGACGATGGCCGTCTTGCCGACGCCCGGCTCACCGATGAGCACGGGGTTGTTCTTGGTGCGACGGGACAGGACCTGGATGGTGCGGCGAATCTCATCGGTACGGCCGATGACCGGGTCGAGTTTGCCGGCGCGAGCGAGGTCACAGATGTTGCGACCGTACTGCTCCAGCGCCTCAAACTGCGTCTTATCCTCGGCAGACGTCACGCGGTCATCGCCACGCAGTTCCTCGTAGACTTGCTCGATGCGCTCCTTGGTCACGCCGGCATCGCGCAGCACGCGGCCCGCCTCGCCCTTGTCCTCGGCAAGTGCCATCAGTAGATGCTCGGTCACTACAAAGCTGTCGCCCATCTTGGTGGCCTTCTTCTCGGCCTTTTCGATGACACGGACGAGCTCGTTAGACAGGCCCATCTGCTGGCCCTCGCCCGAAACCTTGGGCGCGTGGTCGATGGCATCCTGTGTGGAGCGTGCGAGCTGAGCCGGGTCGGCACCGATGCGCTCTATGATCACGGAGATATTGCGCTCGCCGGCACCGAGCAGGGCGGACAGCAGGTGAATCGGCTCTACCGCGCCGGCCTGCGCGTCGGCAGCCGTGCTCATGGCGGTCTGCAGCGCCTCGCGCGACGTCATTGCTAGCTTATCGATTCTCATGGAATCACCTCTCTTGGGGCGACCGCCCTACGGGGCGGCTTCACGTTGTTCGAGAAGTATTGTTGCCAGCTTTGCGCGATCTTATACACAAATCTAAGTCTCTATATATAAGATTTTCTGAGTGTTCCCACGACATACAAACCACCACAAAGGGGACAGGCACCTTTGTGGTGGTTGCAGCCTCTATTTACTTGCCGAGCCCGTGCTTCCCGATTCGGCGTTCCAGGGCATCTCATCCTCGAACAGCCATGTACGGGCAGACCCACTATCGCGTGCAGTCTGCGGGTCGGGCAAGCAGGTCTGTTCATAGGCATCCTGAATGCACTGACCCATAAAATCGTTGAGCTCGGCCTGGTTGCCCTCCATGACATAGGCGGCATCGCCGTCCAAGATGTAGATGCCCGGCCCCTCATTGCCCTCGTAGCCAGGATCGTACGAGACATCACATAACTTGGCGCCATTCGCGGTGTCCAACTCGATGGACGAGTGGCATCCGCCAACCATGTCGTTCGCTTTTGCCCGATAGGACGCATATCCATACCAGCGCTTAAAGGTTTTGCCCCTGAGCAGCTCGGACGCCCTGTCGATCAGACTAGAATCCGTGGCATAGCGCATAGCCCCAAGCTGAATACTTGGATAATTACTAATGCCCAGCGCAGCCGGTTGCTCATCAAAATCAACGGTAATGGTCTCGGACTTGGCGGCGCCGGTCAGAAGTTCGACAGATTGAGTCACAGGCTTGACCACCGGCTCCGTCACCGCAGCAGGTAGAAACGCCATGCTGACAGCACCCATGCCAACCACGGTGATCGCAAGCGCCAAAACAATCAATCCAATACGGGCAGGACTTCTCACAGTAAAGCACCTCACAATGCAAGCCTTCGCCACCTGCACTAATGATATCGCCAGCCAGCACTATTACCAAAAGAAGCCGCGTGCTCCTCACCACCACAAGGGGGACAGGCACCTTTGTGGTGGTTTTCGACGCTAACGGTCGACCATCTCGCGCCATGAGATTAAACTTGAATTGTTCTCTGAACATATCCATTTCTGCCTATCCTCAACAGATCTTTGTCTCGAGGAGCGCATATGAAGCCGTCTCATTCCACCGGTCGCAACGTCATCGCCATTCTCGCCATACCCATCGTGATGCTCTTCCTTATCGTCATCACGCCCTTTTCTTTTGGTATCGCCTCGCCCTTCGATCTTTGCGGGATGATCGACGCCGGCTCGCGTGCCACCTCGCTCTCCTTTGTCTGCCGTGGCGTGTTCTACGAATATGCAATTCCCACCGGAAGTTGGCAGTCCAAGTTACCGTTGCTCGGCAAGGTCGACGGATGCTCCCCCTATTTCTGCCTTGAACCTCAGGCGCTAAACTATCTGATCGACGACCAGCCACTCGACTCCATCACCCTCGCCTACGACTACGCACCAAACACCGATGAGCGCCACATGAACCAAGTCCTCGACAAGCTGCTTGGACAGTGCGGGCTCACCGCGGAAGCCGGTCGAACCATCTATAGCAACCGGAAATTAAAGCGAACAGAACTCCGCCGTGTCGGAAAAATCAAAGGGCGAAACGGGGCCGCCTACTGGGATGCCTGGGCAACACGCGACAAGAGCGAATTCGGACACAGCACCTATATGGTCACTGTCTACACCAAAGACGGAATTAAGGACAATGTTGACGATTTCGCGTCATCCAAACTCGGCATCCCCAAAACAACCAAACCCGCCAGCCCGGATGAAATCCTGTAGGGACGCTCATTAGAATGTCGTTCAACGAGCACGGCAACATCGAGCTCGCCCCCCACCACCACAAAGGTGCCTGTCCCCTTTGTGGTGGTTTTCGACAAAAAGAAGCCGCCCCATTAACAGAGGCGGCATCAAGCAAGTCTATTTATTAGCGTCCCTCAAGACCCAACGAAAACGCAGCGATGGAATCGAGAACCGACAATAGCCCGTTCGCACAGATAGAGGCGGAGATTCAAGGTCAGAGTCCGGCTTAAACGGCTTAGCTATCGCACGTCACAACGTTCTCGTCGTCCTCCCTATCGTATTTATAGTGCTTACTGTGAAAATAGTGAGTTTAGTGAGAATAGTATCGCTCAAGACTCGTGAACTGAATTATTGACCTCTCGCCCAGAATGAGTGGGGCAAATATTCCTATTAGAGGTCAAATCGAAGCCCAATAGGGCCTTTTCGCCCCGTCATTTCGACCGATCGCTTTCTTTTGAATATTGTCGTAAGCTGGTATCACTTATCTTAATGAATGCATGCTGTTTGCGAGGTACCCGCCGTGAAACGCTCCACCTATATCGGCCTGCTCGTCTTAGCGTTTGCGATTACCGCAGTCGGCGTAGGAATTATCTATCTCGCATTTCTCCCTGCCTCGGCAACGCAGGCGGCGGTTGAAACCGTAAACTACCCCATCGAAATCCTCACCGATATCGTCAAACCCGATTCGATCACCGTCGATTTCGACGGTACGCCCGCAGCGCTTGGGGTCAGTAACTATCCCCGAATCGAACTTGGAGCCACGCGCTATACCCAAGATGAGCAGCTTATCGGTAAGGCAACCAGTTTACTCAAAGGCAAGACGTTTAAGCGGTGGTACGGCGCCGCAACATATCGAGCCAAGAACGGCCAAATGGTTGGCGGGTATCATTCGACCCTTGAGCTCGATGCGGCAAACGGGAGCAAATTGTGCAACGTCTCATACGACCCCGGCTGCGTGGACAATGAAGGACCGGGGGTCTATATCTCGGATGGCGACGTAATCTACGTCATGGAGGGCGACCAGACGGCAGTCGTCGATTTTATGGATCGGTGTACCGAGGATGCCTACGAACAAACCTGCGAGCCCGATCCGCAGACAGCGCGCAACAGTGGCTCGGCACGCACTTGGCTATTTG
>CABUTH010000114.1 GCA_902494465.1 uncultured Collinsella sp. | reverse complement strand
TTTCCGAAAACCGTCAAGCCTTCTACCTGCGGTTTTATTATTGCCAATTGCGGCGTGGTCGGGGGTTCACGACTAAACGTAGTAGATGGGCCGGTTTCGTGGCGGCCGACTCAACGCGAACCCCGATCGGGACGCAAATTACCTCGTGGACGCCGCTTCGGCGTCCACGCAACATCCCAACACGTACGAAAGGAGCCAACATGGCTTTTCCCGATGGATTTCTGTGGGGCGGCGCCACTGCCGCCAATCAGTGCGAAGGCGGATACAACGAGGACGGCAAGGGCCTCGGCGTTCCCGACATCATGACCGGCGGCACGGTCTCCGAGCCGCGCCACATTACCGACGGCATTCTGCCCCAGTACCACTATCCCAGCCACGAGGCCGTGGACATGTACCATCACTACCTCGACGACATCAAGCTCTTTGGCGAGATGGGCTTTAAGTGCTACCGCATGTCCATCAACTGGAGCCGTATCTTCCCCAACGGCGACGAGGCCGAGCCCAACCAGGCCGGCATCGAGTTCTACCGCCGCGTGTTCCAGGCCTGTCAGGAGCAGGGCATCGAGCCCATGGTTACCCTCAGCCACTACGAGCTGCCCTATGGCCTGTCCAAAAACTACGGCGGCTGGAAGAACCCCAAGCTCATCGATTTCTACCTCAACTACGCCCGCACCGTCATGACCGAGTACAAGGGCCTGGTGCGCTACTGGCTCACCTTTAACGAGATCAATTGCCTGCTCATGGGCGGCTTTGGCGGCGTGATGGGCGGCGGCATGGTGCCCGAGGCAACTGACACGCTCATGGCCTTTGGCAACTGCGACTGGGACGATCCACAGGCGCGCTTCGATGCCCTGCACCACCAGTTCCTGGCGAGCGCCAAGTGTGTCACCATGGGCCATCAGATCGATCCCCAGAACAAGATCGGCTGCATGATCGCCGGCAACGCCTGCTACCCGCACACGTGCAATCCGGCAGACGTTCTGGCTGCACAAAAGCAGCAGCGCGAGATGAACTTCTACTGCGGCGACGTGCAGGTGCGCGGTGCGTATCCCTCGTGGGCGCCCAGCGTGTGGCGCCGCGAAGGTGTGCACGTGGAGGTCTCGCCCGAGGACGCCGCCACGCTGGCCGCCGGCAAGGTCGACTTCTACAGCTTTAGCTACTACATGAGCGCCACGGCCACGGCTGACCCGGTGCTGCTGGAGCAGGGCAACATCTTTGGTGGCGCCGGCAACGAGTACCTCAAGAAGAGCGATTGGGGTTGGGCGATTGACCCCGAGGGCCTGCGCTACTACCTGGAGGAGGTCTACGACCGCTACCAGGTGCCGCTGATGATCGTCGAGAACGGCCTGGGCGCCGTGGACGAGGTCGAGGCGGACGGTTCGATCCACGACGGCTACCGCATCGATTACCTGCGCGAGCATATCAAGCAGATGGAGATTGCCATCGAGGACGGCGTGGACCTGATGGGCTACACCATGTGGGGCTGCATCGATTTGGTGAGCGCCTCGACCGGCGAGATGAAGAAGCGCTACGGCTTCATCTACGTCGACAAGGACAACGACGGCAACGGCACGCTCGCCCGCAGCCGCAAAGACAGCTTCTTCTGGTACAAGAAGGTCATCGAGTCCAACGGCGCCGACCTGGCCTAGCCAAGTCTCAACCAGCGTAAACGCCGCAACCACCACAAAGGGGCCAGGCACCTTTGTGGTGGTTTTTGCTTTGGTAGATGGTTGGGACATGCCTTACAATCTACTGAGTAGTTCATGCTGGGCGGAAAGACGGAAGGGGCTCGATGCGACCCTAGTCAGGCATACGGATAGATTGAGCCAATGGACAGCGGATGAATGGACGCTGCCCGCTATTCGTATGCGATAAGGAGCACCCATGCCCACATCTGTATTCCCAAAAGTCCGCTCGTCGCTGTCCGCGCAGGCCAGACGCCTGGTGGCGATGCGCTTTCTCATCTACACCGGTTTTCAGACCAGCTATTTTATCGGCGTCATCGGGACGCTCACCTATGCGGATAACGCCTCGGTCGTCGCGACATCGCTGGCCGTTCTGTTTATGAACGTTTTCGTGATCCTGGGATCCTTTGCGGGCGGCGCGGCGCTCGACGCCCGGGGTCCGCGCCGCCATTTCTTGCTGAGCATCATCGGCGCTCTCGCAACTGGCACGGCAATCATCGCCTTTGGTAGCGCGACCGGCGTCGTCCTGCTCGGCGCGGTGTTTCTGGGCTTTACGATGGGATTCGCTCAGCCCATCGCCACGTCCTATCCGGCCTACCTCACCAACGACCCTGTCGAGCTCAAAGACATCAACTCTGCCATCGCCATGTTTTCAAACGTGAGCATTATCGTCGGACCCACGCTGGGCGGCTTTGTCGCGGCGGCTGCGTCGTCGCGCGCGGTGTTCGTGCTTATGATGCTCTTTACTGTGCTGGCGTTCGTCGTCGGTTGGGGCTTTAGGCCGCAGGCCAGCCATGTCGCCGGGCATGCGGATGCCGATTCGGCAGAGGAAGGGGAGCGTGCGGGACGAAGCCCCGACCCCAGCACGTCCGCCCGCGCCACCTTCGCAGCCAGCATCAAGACGGTCTTTACCAACAGCGTCCTCGCGCTACTTTTCTGCATCATTTTTCTTTCGAACTTTGGCTACGGAGCCTTCGATCCGCTCGAGTCGTTTTTCTATCGCGATGTCCTACGCGTCGGCGTTGAGTGGATGGGCTGGCTCTCGTCGGCCTCGGGCGTGGGCGCGGTGCTGGGTGCCGTGCTCGCGCTCCGCTTGCCGCCGCACCTGGTCAACCTTAAACCGCTGCTCGTGGCACTTATGTCCGTGGGCCTGGGAAGCCTGCTCTATGTGGGGACGCCGTACGTGGGTGTGGCCCTTGTCGGCCAGGTCGCCCTGGGCATAGCTTGGGGTGTCGTCAACCCGCTCCACAACACCATCGTGCAAACGACGGCGCCGCTCGAGCAACTCGGCCGTGTGAACTCGGTCATGGGCTTTGGCAATATGTTCGCCGGCGTGGCGCCGCTGGCGATTGCCCCGTGGCTGGCGTCGACATTTGGCGTGCAGCAGACGCTCATCGGAGCAGGCATGGTCGTGACGGCAGTCCCCACGGCGCTGCTGCTGTTTGGACGCAATCACTTGGAACGTGCCGTAAAGCGGTAAGAAACCATCACAACATTCGATGAAAATCGCGATTTTGCCGAAAAACATCGAATGTTGTGATGGTTTGGCCCGCAAACGTCACTTCCACCACAAAGGGGCCAGGCACCTTTGTGGTGGTTTTTGCTTTGACGGGCCGCGCCTGCGCCTTGGTATACCATGTACGCCGTTTGCGAATGCACTCCACACCGCCGCACAACCCAGAAAGGCCCCCATGGACACCACCTTCAGCCACATCAAAGCCGTGTTCTGCGATATTGACGGCACGCTGCTCACGAGCCAGCACACGGTGTCCCCGCGCACCGTGGCGGCGATCCGCGCCCTGCGCGAGCGCGGCGTGCTCTTTGGCCTGTGCACCGGGCGCGACGCCCACGCGACCGAGGCCATGTACAAGCTCTGGGGCATCGAAGGCCTGGTAGACGTGCTCGTGGGCTGCGGTGGCGCCGAGGTCATCGACCGCGCACACGACATCAGCGAGCTGAGCTATCCGCTGCCGGGCGAGACCATCGCGCGCATCTGCAAGCACATGGCGGACCTTCCGGCAACACCCGTCTGCCCCCGAGACGGCGTGTTCTACGTGCCCGAGAGCAACGCGTGCGTCGAGCACCTGTCGCGCGTCGACGGCGTGCCCTACCAGGTGGTCGATTTTGCCGAGTTCTTGCGCGAGCCGCAGCCCAAGGTGATGTTTACCATGGCGCCCGAGGTAATGCCGCGGGTGATTGAGCGGGCATCGACGTTTGCCGATAACACTGTTAAGGCGGCGGCTCTGCAAACCACGCAGCGGCTCTACGAGTTCATGGATCCGCGCGTGTCCAAGACGCGCGGCCTTGTGCGCGTGGCGGAGCTCAACGACATGGAGCTCCAGGACATCTGCGTGTTTGGCGACGCGGACAACGACACCTGCATGGTGGCTGACGCCGGCGTGGGCGTGGCCATGGCAAATGGCAGCGATGCCACCCGCTCCGCCGCCGATTTTGTAACCGCGAGCAACGACAAAGACGGCATCGCGATCTTTATCGAGGAACATCTGCTGTAGCGCCGGGGGAGAGCCACCACAAAGGGAATAGGCGCCTTTGTGGCGGCCTCAGGCGATTTGGGCGAAATGATGCCTAAAATCTGCGCGAAAATTCAAATATAGTTGTCTGAACATCACGCTTCTAACTACCGATGGGTTAAAGATATTCTCATCAGTTTGGTAGGATATTCCTTCCGGTTAATGACCTACCGCTCACGGTCGATTTTCGACCGTTCACAGGATGTTTGCTCTTGAGCAAAATGTTGTGCAAATAAATCTAATGCCATTAAAAAATAATAGGCAACTAAATTACCAGCAGAAACAAAAAATAGATAGCGAATAAACGAAGGCAAATCTGAGTAAATGTCAAGAGAATTGAGAACTTGCTACAAAACTATCGGTTTTGTTGCTCAGATGTTTAAACAATCGTTATAATTGCATTACTAAACGAGCGCAATTACAGATTGCGCAGATACGTTTGATGGTGAAAGAGCAAGATCGCGGTCTCTTGGGGAGGAGACATCGATGAAAGCGAATTCGGACAAATCTAAGCAGAGTAATAAAGCGACGTGCCGTGTACTGGCAGGCGTTTTGTGCGGAGCCTCCGTGCTGAGCCTGGTACTGTCGCTCGTCATGCCCCCAATCTCGCAGGCCATTGCCAACGATGCCCAGGCAGCTCCTACCGAGAAAACTGAGATGGGGGGGGTTCCTCAAGTGAGTCTACTGATGTAGACAACACCAACAACGGGGATACCGAAAAGCTGAATAGCGGCGAGACTGAGGGCGACGAGACCTCTGGTGGCGCTGTCGCGACGGGCCTGTCGCCCGATGACACGGAAGCAAAAAGTGCTGAGCAGCCTGCCGAAGACGACACTAATGGTGAAGACGCAATCGCGCCTGCTGCGGAGAATGAATCAGATTATGAAATTCGCAACGGGGCAGAGCTGAGCTCAAAGCTCTTTAACAAGAAACTGCGTGATGGAGCCGGCGCTGCTACTTTTAAGCTTATGGCCGATATCGACTATGACGATGAGATTAGGCTCGAACAGTCCAGCGACAATCTCATCAATATCACCTTGAACTTAAATGGTCACAAGATTAAGCACGATGATAGTAATGGCAAGCCTCTGTTTGATATTGCTAAGGGCGCGACGCTTACGGTCGTGGACGACGTGGACTCTGGGCACATTCAGGAGGATGTTGCCGACGGCCAGCAGCTGCAAGATAAGGACGAGCATCTGACACCTGAAAATTATGGCAAGACGGCAAAGATGACTTATGACAAGAATGGCATTCCGACTGGCCTTATCTATTACGTAACCGAATCGACTGCAAGTGGTGTAGGTACCACTGAGAAGATCTATGAGCACAAAGCGACTATTCAGGGCGCAATCGTTGGAGTCACCAAGAACTCCACGATGAAGCTCATTAACGTTTACCAGAGCGGCACGTTTAACCTTCAGGGCGGTACGCTTACGCAGAAAGAGGGCTGCAATGTCGGCAGCCTCATCTATGCCGAGAACGGTTCTACCGTCAATATGAGCGGTGGCTACGTATGCGGTGCCTCTACGGGAACTTCGGGTACCGGTGCGGGCATTATGGTTAATACAAACGGCAATGTATCGACCCTCAGTCTGATCGGTGGTGTTATCGCTGCAAACTACGCTCCCAAAGGTGCCGGCGTGTACTCGAATGGCTCGAACGTTTCCATTTCGAAGGACGCGGTTATTTCGGGTAATGCGACGTTCAATGGGGAAAGCGACCAGCCTGGCTATGGTGGCGGCATTATGGCCGTAGGCGGCAGCGTAACCGTTTCGGGCGGCTATATCACGAATAATAGAATGGCTAAGTTCTGCGGTA
>CABUTH010000113.1 GCA_902494465.1 uncultured Collinsella sp. | reverse complement strand
TGCGAGTCGAACAGCCAAAGAGGCGGACTCGAGTTCGAGGTGGGGTATTGGATCGCCAAGCCGTTCTGGGGTCGAGGCTTTGCTCCCGAAGCGGTGCGAGCCATGCAGCGCTATGCGTTCGATACGCTTGGCTGCAAGGCGCTTTGGTGCGGATACTACGAGGGCAATAACAAGTCGTTACGCGTTCAGCAAAAGTGCGGATTCGCGCCGCATCACGTTGGGCGCGACGTACTTTGCGAGCTTATGGGCGATGTGCGTACCGAGTGCTTTACGTATTTGACCCGCGAAGACTGGCGCGAGCAGGCACAGTGCGAGTAACGTGACAAAGGGACAGTCCCTTTGCCACGTTCGGCTAACAGGAAGGGGAGCGATGGCGGTGTCGCAACAACCAAGTGCTATCGAGGTGCGCGGTGCGCGCGTACACAACCTCAAGGACATCGATATCGATATTCCGCTGGGAAAGCTCGTGGGTATTGCCGGCGTGTCGGGTTCGGGCAAGAGCTCGCTGGCGATGGGAGTTCTTTATGCCGAGGGCTCGCGCCGTTACCTGGAGTCGCTCAGCGCCTATACCCGACGTCGTCTGACGCAGGCCGAGCACGCCCAGGTGGACGAGGTGCTGCACGTACCGGCGGCGCTTGCATTGCATCAGCGTCCCAGTGTGCCGGGTGTGCGTTCCACTTTTGGCACTATGACCGAGCTCAACAATAGCCTGCGTCTGCTCTTTAGCCGTTGCGCCCGTCACGTGTGCCCGCACTGCGGGGCGCGCGTGGAGCCGAGCCTTAACGTGGCCGCAGGCCTGTCGCTCGCATGTCCCGCATGCGGCCGCGAGTTCTATGCGCCAAGTGCCGAGGACCTTGCCTTCAACAGCGGCGGTGCGTGTCCTACCTGCGGCGGCACGGGCGTTATGCGCGAGGTGGACGAGGCGGGCCTGGTGCCCGACGAGTCGAAGACTATCAACGAGGGCGCGGTCCTTCCCTGGGGCACGCTCATGTGGAACCTGATGAAGCAGGTGGCAGGTGAGATGGGCGTGCGTACCGACGTGCCGTTTAACCAGCTCACGCCCGCCGAGCGCGATATCGTGTTCCACGGCCCGGCGGTTAAGAAGCACATTCTCTACGTTCCCAAAAACGGCGAGGGCGCCACGCCGCTCGACTTTACCTATTACAACGCCGTCTATACCGTCGAGAATGCGCTCGCCAAGGTTAAGGACGATAAGGGCCTCAAACGCGTTGCGCGCTTTTTGCGCGAGGGGCCGTGCCGCGATTGCGGCGGCACGCGGCTCTCCGAGGCCGCGCGCCAGCCCCAGGTGCGCGGTATTAATCTGGCGCAGGCAGCTGACATGACGCTGGGCGAGGCGATTGAGTGGGTGCGCGGGGTGCCCGCATCCTTGCCGTCCGAGATGCAGTCCATGGCGACGGATATTTGCGATTCGTTTTTGAGCGCGGCCCGTCGCTTGGTCGACCTGGGCCTCGATTACCTTTCGCTCGACCGCGCTGGTGCCACGCTCTCCACGGGCGAGCGCCAGCGTGTGCAGCTCGCTCGCGTGGTGCGCAACCGATCGACGGGCGTGCTGTATGTACTCGATGAGCCCTCGATCGGCCTGCATCCTGCTAACGTTGACGGCTTGGTAGGCGTGATGCGCGATCTGGTTGATGACGGCAACACCGCGGTTGTTGTCGACCACGACACGCGTGTGCTGGCGGAAGCCGACTATCTGGTCGAGATGGGCCCCGTTGCCGGAGCGGGCGGTGGTAACGTAATCGCCGCGGGCACGGTAGACGAGGTCGAACAATCGCAGGGCAGCCGCATCGCGCCGTTTTTGCGCGCAGACCCCAAGCGCTTGCGCCCGCAGGTGACTGACGAGGAAATGTTCGACCAGGGTCATATCCGCATGGCGACCGATGCCATCCATACCGTCAAGCCGCTCGAAGTCGATATCCCGCGCGGTCGCCTTGTTGCGGTGACGGGCGTCTCGGGTTCGGGCAAGACGACGCTGGTGCTCGAGACGCTCATTCCGGCACTCAAGGCGCAGATGGCCGGCGAGCGCCTGCCAAGGCACGTGCGCTGGGTTGATGCCGAGGGCATCGCGCGCGCCAACCTGATTGACGCTACGCCCATCGGCGCCAACGTGCGCTCGACGGTGGCGACTTATGCCGACATCCATGACGAGCTGCGTCGCGCCTTCGCCCGTACGCCCGAGGCCAAGGCAGCCGGCTACAAGGCGGGCGCATTTAGCTACAACACTGGCGCCTTGCGCTGCCCTACGTGCGATGGCACGGGCTCGATATCGCTCGACGTGCAGTTTTTGCCCGACGTCGAGATCGTCTGTCCGGCATGTCGCGGCTCACGTTATGCAGACGCGGCCTCGCATATCCATCGTGAGGGCAAGGACGGCAGCCTGCTCACGTTGCCGCAGCTCATGGACATGAGTGTGGACGAGGCCCTCGACGCTACGGTGGGGCTCAAGAAAGTTCAGGCGCGCTTGCAGACCTTGCACGACCTGGGTTTGGGCTACCTCACCCTAGGCGAGCCCACACCGGCGCTTTCGGGCGGTGAGGCACAGCGCCTTAAGCTTGCGAGCGAGATGGGCCGCGTGCAGGATGATGCCGTATTCGTGTTCGATGAGCCCACGATCGGTCTGCATCCGCTCGATGTTCAGGTGCTGTTGAGTGTGTTTGACGGCCTCGTTGCCGAGGGCGCCACAGTTGTTGTGATCGAGCACGACCTCGATCTTATCCGTAACGCCGATTACGTGATCGACATGGGCCCGGGCGGTGGCGACGCAGGCGGGCAAATCGTCTGCGCCGGCACGCCGGGCGACATCGCAACCTGCTCCGCAAGCATCACCGGTCGCTACCTATAACCGAATGTGACAAAGGGATAGCCCCTTTGTCACATTCCCGGAAAGCCTGTTTGGCGCAGGGCCTCGTAGAGGACGATAGCAGCGCTGTTGGAGAGGTTGAGTGCGCTGATGCGGTAGTCGTCCGGGTCGACGAAGTTGCCGCAGATATCCTGTTGAAGGATGGCCTCGTGGCTGTCCTCGGTATGTCCCAGCGATTCCTCGTGGGCTTCCCAAGCCTCGGCGTTATCGAGTGAGTCGCAATCGCGCAGCATGGGGATGCGCGCGCAGCGCTCGGGCGCCGCGGCAAGCAGCGGCTCGGGAATGCCCGAGCTCTCGCTGCCAAAGACCAAGTAGTCGCCGTCGCGGTAGGTACTTTGCGCATAGGCGCGGCGTGCCTTTTTGGTCAGCAGATGTAGGCGCTCGTCGGCAGGGGAGAGGTCGTTGCGCGCAAGGAAATCCTTCCAGCCGACATAGGTCGTCACGTCCAAGTTTTGCCAGTAGCCCAGGCCGGCGCGACGTACCGTCTTGTCATCGAGCGAAAAGCCCAGCGGCTCCACCAGATGTAGGCGGGCGCCGGTGACCACGCAGGTACGGCCGATATTGCCCGTATTGGCCGGAATCTCGGGCGCATACAGCACAATGTTGAACATGAATCTCCTTGGCTCAGAACGAAAAACCACCACGAAGGGGACAGGCACCTTCGTGGTGGTTTGGCGGTTACGTAGGCGGAAAAATGCCCGCTTGGATAAACCTAGGCGCGGTGCCAGTCGGTCAGGCAGGCATCGAGGGAGGCGATGAGCGCATCCTTGTCCATGTGACGGCCGATGATGCACAGACTCGTCATACGGTCGCCCGTCTCGTCGTCCCAAATCTGCATGATCTCGGGGTTCTCGTCGATGATCTTCTGCTTCTCGCCCTCGGGCGCAGAGTCGACAAACAGGCCGTTCTCCATCAGGCGCATCTGGTGGCCGGCCTGCTCAAACATGTAGCACATGTCCGGATTGCTGGCCTGCCACAGCGGACCCTTGACGCGGATGACCTCGTCGGGCCACTCCTGCTCAACAAAATCGGTGAACTTCTGCAGGTCAAACGGCTTACGGCGCGAGTACACAAAGGTCTCGATGTCGTACTCGAGCACCTCGGGGTCGTCGTGCTCTTCGGGATGCTCCATGGCCTCGATCCAAGCGGCGGAGTTGTAGGCGCGCATAAAGTCGAAGCGGTCGGTGTCGAGCAGCTCCTCCATGGGAACCTCGCCGTTTTGAGCCTCGACAATCACGGCGTCCTTCTGCAGGCTGCGCACGATGGCCTTGAGCTCGGCGACCTGCTCGGGCGTCACGGTGTCGGTCTTGTTGAGGATCAGCGTGGAGCAGAATTCAATCTGCTGGATGAGCAGGCTTTCGATGTCGTCCTCGTCGATATCCTCGGCCAGCAGGTCGCGACCGCCGTTGAACTCGTCGTACATGCGGGCGCAGTCGACCACGGCCACGATGTTGTCGAGCGCGAGCTTGGGCTCGCCGCCCACCTTGGCCTCGTCACAGAAGCTCGAGATGGTGTAGGCGATGGGGATGGGCTCGCAAATGCCCGAGGCCTCGATGATGATGTAATCGAAGTTGCCCGAATCGGCGATGCCCTGCAGCTGGTTGGCAAGGTCGTCCGAAAGCGTACAGCAGATGCAGCCGTTGGTGAGCGGGATGAGGTCGTCGGTCTCGGAAAGGCCGCCGTCGGCGATGAGGCTGGCGTCGACGTTGATCTCGCCGATATCGTTGACGATCACGGCGGCGCGGATGCCGCCGTCGTTAGCGAGGATGTGGTTGAGCAGTGTGGTCTTGCCGGCACCGAGGTATCCGGTAAGCATGATGATCTTCACGGGTTTGTGGGGCATGTGCCCTCCTTTGTTAGACATGGCTTACAGTTGAATCTTATGCCAAACGCCTGCTCTTATACCCACGCGCTGGCAAATAACACAGGCTACTCCCAGGCTCCCCATACATCGGGGCAATAACCGACGGTGGCCTTTTTGCCATTGCGCACAATGGGCTCGGCTAGAACCTGCTGGTTCTTGAGCAGCTTGTCGAAGCGCTGACTGGGGGTAAGGTGCTGGATGAGAGCGAGCGTCTCCTCGTCCTTGGCTTTGGGGTTGAGCAGCTTGTCGATGCCGCCGACCGCCTGCATCACGCTCGTGAGCTCGCCTTTGCTCATCTCCTTTTCCCTAAGGTCAATAAACTGCACCTTAATGCGACGCTCCTTAAAATAGCGCTGGGCCTTCTTGGTATCAAAGGACTTCTTGGTGCCGAAGATTTGCACGTTCATATCTATGTTCCGCCGTTCTAACGAACGGCGGTCACCTCGACGCTGCAAAGCCATCTGATGGGCAATCTGCCTTTCAATCGTCGGGCGCAGGCAAAAGCCCAGCGCCCTCCTCTTTCAAGGCACCTTGCCTCATCAGCTGGCTTTTCGCTGACATTGATAGAACTTCGAGGTGACCACCGCTGGACTTATCGAATGAAGTTGGTGCGGGCGCGATCGGCTTCGGGGGCTTCGATGCCGGCGGCCTGTCCTGCCTCGATGCAACGCAGGAGCCAGGCCATGTTTTTGCCGATGTTGCGCATGGTGGCCAGGCCCTCGGCATCTCCATCGGCCTCGCCCGGCATGGCACCAAAGACGTTGTTCCAGTACGTGGAAGCGACCACGGGCATTTGCTTAATGGTGAAGTACTTGTTGAGCACATCGAAGGTGGTCGACGTGCCGCCGCGACGGGCGACGGCGACTGCGGCGCCGGGTTTGTGCTCAAAGGCATGCCCGCCTGCATAGAAGGCGCGATCGAGGGCCGAAAGGATGCGGCCGCTGGGGTGCGCGTAGTAGACGGGCGAGCCAAAGACAAAGCCATCTGCCTGCTCGGCGGCAGCGATGAGCTCGTTCACCACGTCGTCGTCAAAGGTGCAGCGTCCGCCAAGCTTGCCGCACTGACCACAGCCAATGCAGTCGCGAATGGGCTTGGCGCCCAGCTGGAACACCTCGGTATCGATACCCTCGGCATGCAATTGCTCGGCGACTTCGGCAAGCGCGCGAGCGGTGTTGCCGTTTGCCTTGGGGCTACCGTTGACTAAAAGAACCTTCATCACAAACTCCCTCTGCTGTCGATGACTTCTGCAGAGGATTATCGCACGATGGGGGAGGCGGCGCGGGCGCGGCGTTAATC
>CABUTH010000112.1 GCA_902494465.1 uncultured Collinsella sp. | reverse complement strand
GGTCTCCCGCATGAGTAAAGCCGCCAATAAGTTGGACCTCTTCTTTTGCCAGCGGCACAAACTGACCGTCCTGGGATAGCACCCGGGCAAAGTCGTCCATGCGCAGCAGATACTGTTGCACGGTGCGAGGATCTGCCGTATCGCAGATAAGATAACCGGGAAAGAGCGGCTTGGTCGTATTGACCCATTCGCCGTGTACTTTAATCTCGGTTTGAAATTGGGGATAAAAGAGCTCCTGCATGGCACTCGCCGGCACCACGCGCTCGATGCGCTCGCGCATTACATCTTCGCGTCCGTTAATGACCTGGATCACATACCACACGAGCACCACCTCCTTGCTGTCTTACGTATGGCTCACGTGATTTGGATATGGCTTCGCCAGGGCGCTTGTGCGCGAAGGCGCTCCATATTCAAACCCTGAGCCCAGTTAGACAAGCACGTGGCTCTGCCCCACCGTGAACGGTATGTATAAGTGCAGTTGCTAGAGATGCGGACGTGTATCGCAAAATGACCGCATCCCCAGCTGGCTGCGTGCGAACCAGTCAAGCGGGTACAAAACTGGACCGCACGCACACAGCTGCAGGACTGCTACGGTTAGTCATGACAAACAACAAGCAAGTTAATGCATGACATCTCTATTGGAGCTCGTGGTTTTTCTGGCACCGCCGTTACGGCCGGATGCTGATCGACCCTGCGCTTTATGGCTTGCTGGAGCCGCGAGCACAGTTGAACTCATGTAACGTTAGGTATCCTAGCACAAGCTGTTAGCGAAACTGATTTGGGCTGCGTTGGACAACATATCGTTCATTTAGCCTGCTTAAGGGGGTTATTTTGGGATGTTGTTCACGTTGATGCAGGTTAATAGGATGCTAACGGTAATTAGGCGCGTTCCTGAAGCTCATATGGAACGGCGATCTTCACTAAAAATCGCGTTTGCCTAACAAACTATGTACAGACATGGGAAAAAATTTGTGCAACTTTTTGTTGGCGTGGTTGGCGTTTGTGGCGTGTGGTGTTTTGACATGAAAAAAGGCCTTCGGGATTCCGAAGACCTTTGCATTCACGATGGTGGAGACGAGGGGGATCGAACCCCTGACCTCTTGACTGCCAGTCAAGCGCTCTCCCAGCTGAGCTACGCCCCCGTGACGAGGAGATACTATAGGGGAAGTTCGCGCGGCATGCAAGGACTTTTTTAGGTCTGATTCTAAATGCCTATTTATATAGGTAAGCGATGGCGGTGCCGTTGTGGACTTGGATCGTGGCTGTTGACCTGACGACGTTGCTGATGCCCGTGTCGGCCAACAGGCCCAGGGGACTGTGGTCTAGCTCCCACTCTAGTCCGTGTTCGCTTACCGCCGTCCCAGGGGCTATGGCGATGATGGAGAAGGTGCTGCCCTCGTGGCCTTCGATGATCCAGGATTCGCCTGCGTGAAGAATGCGGGCGACCACCTTGTCCTCGGCAATCCAGATAGGGGCATCATCGTAGCCTGCAAGCAACCCCAGTACGGAAAGCGCCATGTCCGGGCGGCCGCCCGTAGCGCAAGTCGCAACCACATCGGCACCCGGCCAGCGACGGCGGACGGAATCGAGCGCCAGCGCCAGATCGGTATAGTCCTTGTATGGGTCGTGACGCTCGACCTCAAAGGCCTCGGCGGCGTCAACCAGCGCGCGGCCGGCGACACTCACCGTGTCGGCGTCCCCTACATATACATCGCAGCCCAGTCCCGCGCCCAGCAGCGCATCGAGTCCGCGGTCCACGGCGACAACGTGGTCGCACTCCCCTGCTAGCCTACGCAACAGATCCGCGCTCGCCTCCACGGGCGAGCCGCAGACCACTAATACCTTGCAAGCCACAGCCCTCGCCTATCCCTCGAACGAAAGCACGCGAGCCAGGTCAAGCTCCTCATAGCTATCGATAAAGATATCGCAGTTGGCGCGCACGTCGTCGCGCTTCATACGGCCGTGCGGGTCATAGATGCCCACGCGCTTAAAGCCGGCGGTGCCAGAGCTCTTTAGGCCAAAGACGGCGTCCTCAAACACCCATGCGCGCTCAAACTTGCACCCGTGGCGCTCTTCCAGGCGGCGCAGCGCCAGCTCGTACACATCGGGGAACTGCTTGGAGCGTCCCGCCTCGCCGGTGGTAGTCACAAACTCCATGTAGGCATCGAGCCCAGCGCCCGCAAGCGCAGACTTAACCAGCTCGGCTGGCGTGGACGTGGCAACGCACATGGCAATACCGGCCTCCTGCGCCTGCTTCAAAAATGCAAGCAGGCCATCGCGCGGCGGCACCTTGGAGTAGCCATCGATCAGGATATTGCTCAGCTCGCGGTAGAGCTCCTCGCCGTTTGCGCCAATGCCCCACGTGTCGTGGTAGGCCTGGCACTCGTCCTCGAGCGACAAATGCTCAAACTGGGCAAAATCGTCGACCGTCACGTCGACACCGTGGCGGTGCAATAACTCGGGCTGGGCATAGGCCCATACGGGGGTGCTATTAACCAGTGTGCCGTCGCAATCGAAAATAAAAGCGACTTTGGGAGCGGCGGTCTGGGACATAAACGTACCTTTCGATGTCAAATGGTAAACAACCTGCTAAAAACGTTTTACCAAACGTCAGACAGACAATTTTGAAACCCAAATTGATAAAACTGTCAAGAGTTTTACCACGGCAATTCTGCCAGTGGTATAAACATGTCGCTTACCGATTAAACGCACCCGCGAATCCGCTTTCGTCCATAAAACTAACGCACAGGTGTTATCGTAGTTTCTGCCGAAAGTTCCACCGAGCACGCGAGGTGGAACGAATCACAGAAACTTCGCCGTCCCTTCGATTCGTGCAGCCTTGGACCTTTCGCATCTAGTCACCAAGGCAACACGCTGCCGCGTCATGATGGGATCAAACGTGAGCGATACAAAGCTAAAGCCAACGGCTAAAAAGCCCGCAACCCGCAAACCGGCTCCGCACGCACCGGAGCTCTCCAAGGACGATGTCTACCTGTTTGGCATTGGAATGTGGGAGCGCAGCTGGGAAAAGATGGGAGCTCATCCCGACACGCAGAACCGTACGCGCGGCTGGCGCTTTTGCGTTTGGGCGCCCGACGTAAAGAGTGTCCATGTCATTGGCGAATTTAACGACTGGGATGAAGAAGCCAACCCGCTGGTGCCCGTGCATACGAGCGCTATTTGGGAAGGCTTTATTCCTGGCGCCGAGCAGGGCCAGCTCTATAAATATCTCATCGAGACCAACGAGGGCGAGAAGCTCTACAAAGCCGATCCGTATGCCTTTAAGGCCGAGTGCCCTCCGGGTACCGCCAGCGTGCTGTGGACCCTCGATGGCTACCAGTGGAACGACGCCACGTGGCTCAAGCGCCGCGCCGCCCACAACCACATGTCGCAGCCGCTCAACATCTACGAGGTGCATATTGGCTCGTGGAAGCGCCACGGCGACGCGCCGCAGGGCGAGCCCGACGAGTACGGTAACTACCCCGGCCCCATGGATCCCTTCCCCGCGCAGCGCGGCGAGTTCTACACCTACGACGACCTGTCGGTGGAGCTCGTGGACTACGTGCGCGACATGGGCTACACGCATATCGAGGTCATGCCGCTTATGGAGCACCCCTTCGACGGCTCCTGGGGCTACCAGACGACCGGCTACTATGCCGCCACGTCGCGCTACGGTAACCCGCAGCAGCTCATGCACTTTATCGATGCATGCCACGAGGCGGGTATCGGCGTGATCATGGACTGGGTGCCCGGCGGTTTTTGCGCCGACTCCCACGGCCTTGCCACCTTTAACGGCCACATGCTGTTTGAGCACGAGATTCACCCCAATTGGGGCACGCACAAGTTCGATTTCGCCCGTGGCGAGGTCCGCTCCTTCCTGGTCTCCAACGTGCTGTACTGGCTCGAGAACTTCCATGTTGACGGCATTCGCATGGACGGCGTGTCCAGCATGCTGTACCTCAACTTTGGCATCGACGATCCGGGCCAAAAGAAGTTCAACAAGTACGGTACCGAGGAGGACCTGGACGCCAGCGCGTTTATCCGCCAGGTCAACTGCGCCGTGGAGGCCCATTTCCCTGACGTAATGATGATGGCCGAGGAGTCCACCGCGTGGCCGCTCGTGACCTATCCGCCGCAGGACGGCGGCCTGGGCTTCCACTACAAGTGGGACATGGGCTGGATGAACGACACCCTGCACTACATGCAGACCGATTTTCCGTGGCGCCCCGGCAACCACGGACTGCTCACGTTCTCCATCATGTACGCCTTTACCGAGAACTTTATTTGCCCGCTGAGCCACGACGAGGTCGTGCACGGCAAGTGCTCGCTCATCGGCCGCATGCCGGGCGACTGGTGGCGCCAGTTTGCCGGCCTGCGCACGCTGGCTTTCTACCAGATGACGCACCCCGGTGCCAAGCTCAACTTTATGGGCAACGAGATCGGCCAGTTTATTGAGTGGCGCTACTACGAGTCCATCCAGTGGTTCCTGACCGAGGAGTACGAGACCCACCGTCATCATCAGGCGTTTATCAAGGCGCTCAACCACCTATACACCGCCGAGCCCGCCCTGTACGAGCGCGGCTACACCGACGACGGCTTTACCTGGATTGACGCGGATAACTCCAAGCAGTCAATCGTGAGCTTTGTGCGCCAGGGCGAGGACGTCGATGACGACCTGGTGATCCTGATCAACTTTGACCCGGCGAGCTACGAGAGCTTCCGCGTGGGCGTGCCGCGCGAGGGTGACTGGGAGGTCATCTTTGATTCCGACCGTCCTGAGTTTGGCGGCAGCGGCTATGCCGGCGAAGAGCCCTACACCTGCTCGAGTGTGCCCTATCCCTGGAACGGGCAGATGGACTCCATCGAGATTAAGGTGCCCGGCCTGGCAGGCGTGGTGCTTAAGCGCCGCGGTCCGAGCAGCTACAAGCCGCCCGTGGTCGAGGAGCCCAAGAAGGCGACGCGCAAGCGTGCGTCTTCGGTGAAGCCCAAGGCCGCGGCTGCTAAGAAGGCTCCGGCTAAGGCGAAGGCTGCCAAGCCCGCTGTCAAGGCTTCTGACAAGTCCACTACGGCCAAGAAGGCAGCCACCAAAAAGGCAGCTCCCAAGGCCAAGGCAGCTGCTGTTAAGGCTCCTGCCAAGAAAGCGTAACAAAGGTGTTACTACTGTAATTACCCGCCCCGACGGGGCGTAGGATACATGTCATAACCGTTCCGGGAGAAACATCCCCGGGGGAAAGGAACGTATGAATAAGATCTTCGACAACAAGCAAGAGTTTACCGAGCTCTATCGCGATGCCGTCATGAGCATCAGCGGAAAGAGCGTCGAGGCCGCCAGCGACCTTGACCGCTTTAACGCCCTGGCCAAGCTCGTGGCCGAGAAGGCGCGCACCGTTGCCACCAAGAGCGACGCCCGTGCGGCGTCCGAGGGCAAGAAGCGCGTGTACTACTTCTCGATCGAGTTTTTGATCGGCCGCCTGCTCGACAACTATCTGCTCAACTTTGGCGTGCGCGACATGGTCGCCGAGGCGCTCGACGACATGGGCTTTGACCTGTCCGTCATCGAGAACCAGGAGCCCGATCCGGCGCTGGGCAACGGTGGCCTGGGCCGTCTGGCCGCATGCTTCCTGGATTCCATGGCAGCCGAGGGCATTGCCGGCTACGGCAACGGCATGCGCTACCGCTACGGCCTGTTTAAGCAGGAGATCGTCAACGGCAGCCAGGTCGAGGCCACCGACGAGTGGCTCACCCACGGCTATCCCTGGGAGGTCCGTCGTCAGGACAAGGCCGTGACCATTAAGTTTGGTGGCCGCGTCGAAGGCTTTGAGGAGAACGGCCGCACGTTCTATCGCACGGTAGACACGCAGGATATCCTGGCCGTCCCTTATGACATCCCCGTCGTGGGCTATGCCGGTGAGACCGTCAACAAGCTGCGCGTCTGGGCTGCAGAGCCGGTCGACGAGCACTTCGATCTGGAGGCTTTCAACCGCGGCGACTACGCCCTGGCCGATGCCGAGCGCGCCGAGGCCGAGGCCATCAGCGCCATCCTCTACCCCAACGACGCCGGCGAGCACGGCCGCCTGCTGCGCCTGAAGCAGGAGTACCTGTTTGTATCGGCCGGCATCTACAGCCTGCTCGACACCT
>CABUTH010000111.1 GCA_902494465.1 uncultured Collinsella sp. | reverse complement strand
GTCCCAAACGAACTGCTTCTAAGTTGCGGTGGAATAGGGATTGATTGGCGGCTAATAAGCCAAAAACAGTCCCCATTTCACCATAACTGATGTGGGCGTCCCTAGCGAGTTGGCTGGTAGCGGGGGCAGCAGCTGATGGCGATGGCGTCGACGCCTACATGGGTGGCGATGGTGCAGCCGATGGGGCCGGTGCCGGCGTCTACGTAGTCCTGGCCTGCGAGTGCCTCGTCGACAAGCTCCTGCTCCTCGGCGGCACCGGTCGTGAGCACGCGCACGCTGGAGCCCGGATGCTCGGCCAAAAACGCGAGGCAGTCTGCCATGGTGTTGGCGACGATGCGCTTGGCGCCGCGGCCCTTCTTGATGGCCTTGATCTCGCCCGACTGCCACTCCGGCGAAACGGCCAGGCGAATATTGAGCATCTGCGTGAGCTGGCCGGCGAGCTTGGGCGCGCGGCCGTTCTTAACGAGGTTCTCGAGCGTGCGGGGAATCAGCAGCAGGTGCGCGTCGGGCAGGGTCGCGCGGATCTGTGCCTCGGTCTCGTCCAGGCTGCGGCCGTCCTCGCGCATGGCGAGCGCGTACTCCACCAGCAGGCCCTCGGCACCCGAGCCGGTGCGCGAATCGATGCAGCGCACGTCGAGCTCGTGGGTCTCGGCGACCAGGCATGCGTTGGAATAGCAGGCGGACCATTCGCTGCACAGCGAGATAAAGATCGCGCTGTCGTGGCCGTCAGCACGCACGCGGTCAAAGAGTGCCTTGAACTCGCCGGCACTCGGCTGCGAGGTGTGCGGCAGCTGCTCGGAGCCGGCCATGCGGGCGACGTATTCCTCGGCGGTGATCTGTACCTGGTCGAGCAGGTCCTCGCCCTCGATAATCACATGCAGTGGAATGACGTAAATGCCAAGCTCTTGAGCACGGGCGGGGGAGATGTCCGACGTGGAGTCGGTTATGATGGCAAAAGACATAATTGCACCTTTCATTGGGGCGCTTGCGCGCCGCCTTCTGAGAGCAAAGTGCGACAAGTATAGTGGAGTCGTTCCACATTTCTAGGTTCAATTGTTGAATAGTCAACAGTTTGAAGTGTCGGTGTGGAAATCATCAACTGGGGAAGAGGAATGCCGATGGAGGCGTTGGAGATATACAGGCGGCCGGTTGTGCTGTTCGATTTTGACGGCACGGTGGCCGATACGGGCCGGGCGGTGATGAGCTCGACGCGCAAGACGTTGGCCGCGCGCGGGTTTTCGGAGGCGCAGATGGGTGACCTGCGCCGCATGATCGGGCCGCCCCTGTGGAAGAGCTTTCACGACTTTTATGGCTTCTCCCGCGAGGAGTCGCTTGTGGTGGCTGACGAGTACCGTGCCTTTTTTGATGAGCTGGGACCGGAAGAGTATCCCGTGTTCGATGGAATCCCCGAGCTGCTCGATGGCCTTGTCGCGCAGGGGCATCGCTTGGTCGTGGCGACGTCACGCATGGAGGCAAAGTGCATTGACATGGTGGGCGAGCTGGGGCTTTCGCAGTTTGAGGCGGTGGTTGGCATGAATCCGCCGCAGGGACGCGAGACCAAGGCCGATTCGGTTCGCGATGCCCTGGCGGCGCTCGGCGCGATGGCGGGCGATGCCGTGATGATCGGCGATCGCTTTAACGATGTGGAGGGCGCACACGCGATGGGCGTGCCGTGCATCGGCATCTATTCGGGCGCGGCAGCGCCGGGCGAGCACGAGGCGGCGGGTGCCGATGCAGTGGTGCACTCGGTGGCCGAGCTTGCTAAACTTTTCGCTATCTAATAGACGTAATGTGAGGGGCGGGCGTACCCGTCACTCATTGGTGAGGAGGTCGTCCATGAATCAGGTGGAGCAGAGCGTCGCTGAGTATGTCGACGAGGTCTGGGAGGATGTCGTCGCTGATATCGAGCAGCTGGTGAGTTATCCTTCCGTGGCAGTTTCTGCCGATGCGGAGCCCGGCGCGCCGTTTGGCCGCCCGGTCCGTGACGCGCTCGATTGCGCGCTCGGCATCGCGCAGAAGCTCGGCTACCAGACGAGCGACGACGAGGGCTATGTGGGAATCGCCGATATCCCGGGCCGCGGCGACAAGCAGCTCGCGACTATCTGCCACGTGGACGTGGTTCCCGCCGGCCCTGGCTGGAACACCGATCCGTTCGCGATGGAGCGTCGCGAGGGCTGGTTGCTCGGTCGCGGCGTGATCGACGACAAGGGCCCGGCAGTGCTGTCGCTTTATGCCGGCGCGTACCTGTTCAAGCACGGCATTGTTCCGCGCTACACCTTCCGCGCGCTGCTGGGCTGCGATGAGGAAGTGGGCATGTCCGACGTTCACCATTATCTGGAGAACCACGCAGACCCCGACTTTTTGTTTACGCCCGATGCCGAGTTCCCGGTCTGCAATGCCGAGAAGGGCCAGTTTGGGGCGACGTTCGTGAGTCCCAAGATCGACGGCGGGCGCATTGTGTCCTGGAGCGGCGCCGAGGCGAGCAATGCCATTCCGTCGCAGTCCATCTGCGAGCTCGCGATTGCCGCCGATGAGCTGCCGGCGCCGGTCGAGAATGCTGACCGCCTGGAGATCACGGCTCTCGACAATGGTCATGTGCAGATTTTCGCCCACGGTATTGGCGGTCACGCCTCGATGCCCGAGGGGACGATCAATGCCGTCGGCCTGATCGTGTCGTATCTGCGCGAGGCCGAGGACGCGTTTGGTGCCCGCGGCGAGCGCCTGCTGACGCCTGCCGAGCACGAGTTTGTCAAGTTTTTGGCCTTTGTGCATGCGGACGCCTATGGTCGCGGCCTGGGTATCGACGCGACGAGCCCGGCGTTTGGCCCGCTCACCTGCAACCCCGGCGTCATCCGCGTGGTGGATGGCCATATCGAGCAGGTCATCGACGTGCGTTTCCCTGATAGCACGAGCGCCGATACCATCTGCGAGCAGCTCGAGCCGCTCGTGGGGCGCTTTGACGTGACGTGTCGCCTGGGTCATGCAAAGGTGCCGTTCTCGGTGTCTGCCGACGATCCGGCCGTGAAGGCGCTTATCAATACCTATAACGAGTTTACGGGCAAGCACGCCGAGCCTTTTGCCATGGGCGGCGGCACGTACGCGCGCAACTTTGCCCGCGCCGTGTCGTTTGGCCCCGAGGAGACCGGCCTGGAGCTGCCCACATGGGGCGGCCAGATGCACGGTCCCAACGAGTGCGCCAACGAAGAGCAGCTCAAGCAAGCACTCAAGATCTATATTGTTGCGATCCTCCGTTTGAATGAATTAGAGCTTTAGGGTTTCGCGGTTTCCCAATCTAAGTTGCGGTGGAATAGTTCCTAGAATGGGCCATTTGATGGCCAAGCAGGAACTGTTTCACCGCAACTTTGTTTTTATTGGTGTAAAAGGTGCGCCATGTTCGGCGCTGGATTGTTATCCGTTTGTAAAGGCTGGGCCGCGCTTGCGGTAAGGGTCTATCAAATGGCCGCAAGAAACCGCAGATAAGGCGGTCGTCGCCCGATCGAGGCCGTATCTTTCCAAACAGCAAAGCGGGCAGGGTGCCCGCGAGTCGCATGTATGAAAGGAAGATCATGCTCGATCAGGCTTATTCTCGTCGTCAGTTCCTCGGCCTCGCTGGTGGTCTTGCCAGCATCGTCGGTCTCGGTCTCGTTGGGTGCGGCGGCTCAGGTGCCTCCGGTGCCGCCGACAAGGGTAGCGCCGCCGCTGCCGAGTCCGTCTCCGGCGAGGTGACCTACGACGGTGCCTCCTCGTTCCAGGCTCTCGTCGAGGCTGCTGCCGAGAAGTTCATGGATGCCAACCCCGACGTCTCCATCTCCGGCTCGGGCAACGGTTCGGGCAAGGGTCTGACCGCTGTCGCCGCTGGCACCGTCACCATCGGTAACTCCGACGTCTTCGCCGAGACCAAGCTCGAGGCCGACCAGGTCAAGAATCTCGTCGACCACGAGGTCGCCGTCGTTGGCATGGGTCCCGTCGTCTCCAAGAACGTGACGGTCGACGACCTGTCCCTCGAGCAGCTCAAGGGTATCTTCTCCGGCCAGATCACCAACTGGAAGGAGGTCGGCGGCGACGACGTCAAGATCGTCGTTCTCAACCGCAAGGCTGGCTCCGGCACCCGTGCCACCTTCGAGGCCGCCGTTTTTGGCGACGAGGCCGTCGACTTTAAGGGCGACGCCGAGCTCGACAAGTCCGGCGATGTCCAGACTCAGATGGGCAGCACCGATAACGCCATCTCCTACCTCGACTTCTCGCACTTCGATGACTCCAAGTTCAACGCCATCAAGGTCGAGGGCGTCGAGCCCAAGAGCAAGAATGTCACTGATGACTCCTTCAAGATCTGGGCTACCGAGCACATGTACTGCTCCAAGGACGCCGACGAGGCCACCAAGGCCTTCCTGGAGTTCATGCTTTCCGACGACGTCCAGGGCAAGCTCGTCGAGGAGCAGGGCTTCATCCCCGTCTCTGCCATGAAGGTCGTCAAGGACGCCAGCGGCAAGGTCTCTGCTAAATAAGTAATCGCCCCGGAAAGGTTTGCAATGGCAAAACAGCTGCCAAAGCGCGACCTTGAGAACGTGGGCCTGGGCGTCACGGGCGCGTGCGTAGCGCTCGTGACGCTTGTCGTTGCCGCGCTCATCTTTATGGTCGCCCAAAAGGGCCTCTCGGCTTTTGTCAAGGACGGCGTCTCGGTCGTCGAGTTTTTCACCGGCACCAAGTGGGACCTGGCCAACACAGCCGAAAACGGCCTGCCCTATACCGGCGCCCTGCCCCTGATCGTCACCTCGTTTGCGGTCATGGTGCTCTCCACGCTTATCGCGCTGCCCATCGCCATCGGCTCTGCCATCTTTGCGGTCGAGATTAGCCCTAAGTTTGGCTCTAAGATCTTTCAGCCGCTCATTGAGCTTTTGACCGGCATCCCCTCGGTCGTCTTTGGCCTGATCGGTTTTCACGTGGTCGTCGGTCTTATGAAGAGCGTTTTCCACGTGAGCACGGGCCTGGGCATCTTGCCCGGCGCCATCGTGCTGGCCGTCATGATTCTGCCGACGATGACCACGCTTTCGGTCGATGGCCTGCGCGCCGTGCCCGACGGCTACCGCCAGGGCTCGCTCGCGCTGGGCTACACCCGCTGGCAGACCATCTGGCACGTGGTGCTCAAGTCCGCCATGCCGTCGCTCATGACCGCGGTTATCTTGGGCATGACCCGCGCCTTTGGCGAGACGCTCGCCGTGCGCATGGTCATCGGCGGCATCGAGGCCATGCCGACGTCGCTGCTGTCGCCGGCGTCCACCATCACCACCACGCTCACCACGTCCATGGCAGTCTATGCCGAGGGCTCGGCCCAAGACGATGTTCTGTGGGCGCTCGGCCTGCTGCTGATGGGCATGAGTCTCATCTTCATCCTGATCATCCATCTCATTGGCCGCAAGGGGGCGAAGGCTCGTGGCTAGCACGCGCATCCACATTGACGAGGCGAGGCTCGGGCGTGTCCAAAAGCAGGACCGCATCGCCACGGGCGTGCTGACGGCGATCGTTGCCATCGTCATGCTCATCGTCGTCTCCATGGTGGCCTATATCCTGTTCGAGGGCATCTCGACGCTGTTCCAGCCGGGCTTTCTCACGGAGCCGTCGCGCGCCAACGGAACGCAGGGCGGCGTGCTCTACCAGCTGTTCGACTCGTTCTACCTGCTGCTGATCACCTTGATCATCTCGGTGCCCATCAGCCTGGGCGGCGCGGTCTTTTTGGTTGAGTACGCACCCGACGGACCCGTCCGCGACATTGCCTCCACCGCCATCGAGACGCTGTCCTCGCTGCCTTCCATCGTTGTCGGCATGTTCGGTTTTCTGGTGTTCTCGGTGCAGCTGGGCTGGAAGTACTCCATCATCTCCGGCGCCGTCGCGCTCACCATGTTCAACATTCCCATCCTGGTGCGCGTGATCCAGCAGGCGCTCGAGGACGTGCCGCAGGCCCAGCGCGATGCGTGCCTGGCCATGGGCCTTACCCGCTGGGAGGCCACGCTGCACATCCTGATCCCCGAGGCCATGCCTGCCATCGTGACGGGCATCGTGCTTTCGGCCGGCCGCGTGTTTGGCGAGGCCGCGGCACTGCTCTTTACCTCGGGCATGAGCTCGCCGGTTCGCCTGAATTTCTTGAGCTTTAACCTGTCGAGCCCC
>CABUTH010000110.1 GCA_902494465.1 uncultured Collinsella sp. | reverse complement strand
TAACGAAGACGTGGACTGTCGCGTCGAATAGGGGATGGAAGCTTGCGCGGGCATCGGCGAAGGCCTTCTGCAGAACGCGGGCGTTAAAGTCGTCCAGATACAGAATGCCGATATCGCTGCGAAACGCACGGACGTCGTCGATGATCTGCGCTGTGGTGGTCTCGCGCATGATGAACTCGAACTTGTTGTCGCGGCAGCGCTCGACGACGTTGACAAAGGCCTCGACCGAAAACGCGTAGTGTTGGGCCGAGATGGCGAGGCGGGCCTGAGGTGTACCGCCGTCCTCGTAGCGGGCCTCGAGCATGTCGGCCTGCTCTACGACCTGGCGTGCATAACCCAATAGCTCGGTGCCGTCGTTGGTGAGTGCAACACCGCGGCTAGAGCGCGTAAAGATTTCGATATGAAGTTCCTGCTCCAGGCTTTTGACGGCATTGGAGATATTGGACTGTGCCGTATAGAGGCGCTGGGCTGCGGCGTTGATCGAACCGGACTCTGCCACGGCGATCAAAAAGCGAAGCTGCTGGAGGGTCATCGGCGTCCGTCCTTTCGATTGTTATCTAAAAAACCGATAACAGGTTAGCGCTTTTAAGTGATTGACCGAGCGAAGCAATGCCCGTACTATTCAAAACACACAAAGGCGGTAGGTAATTAAGCCAACCACGGAACCGGGATGCGAAAGGAGGCCCGCATATGAATTGCTTACCAAGACGAATGCCGGGCTCCTGTTTGCGCCCGTCGGCGTGATCAGGAGACAGCGACTTACTTCTCTCTAATTTATTTACTTTTGTTCGATCAAGGGGATCATCATGAGCCAGTTCATCAACAACCCCGAGCACACCTTTGGTTTCGATACCCTGCAGCTGCACGTTGGCCAGGAGAGCGCCGATCCTGCATCCGACTCCCGTGCCGTGCCTATCTACCAGACCACGAGCTATGTGTTCCGCAACTCCCAGCACGCTGCCGACCGCTTTGGTCTTGCCGACGCCGGTAACATCTACGGCCGTCTGACCAACTCCACCCAGGGCGTCTTCGAGGACCGTATCGCCGCACTCGAGGGTGGCGTGGCAGGTCTTGCCGTCGCCTCCGGTGCTGCTGCCATCACCTATACCCTGCAGGCTCTTGCCCAGGCTGGTGACCACGTGGTGGCTCAGAAGACCATCTACGGTGGCTCCTACAACCTGCTGGAGCATACGCTCTCCCAGTTTGGCGTCGAGACCACGTTTGTCGATGCCCATAACCTGGAAGAGGTCGAGGGTGCCATCAAGGACAACACCACGGTCATCTATCTCGAGACGCTCGGCAACCCCAACTCCGACATCCCCAATATCGACGCCATCTCCGGGATCGCCAGGAAGCACGGTCTGCCGGTTGTCGTCGACAACACCTTCGGCACTCCGTATCTGTTCCGTCCGCTGGAGCATGGTGCCAATATCGTCGTCCACTCCGCAACCAAGTTCATCGGCGGCCACGGCACCTCGCTGGGCGGTGTGATCGTCGACGGTGGTAACTTCGATTGGAAGGCGAGCGGAAAGTACGCCCAGATCGCTGAACCCAACCCCTCCTACCATGGTGTTTCGTTTGCCGAGGCTGCCGGTCCCGCTGCCTTCGCAACCTATGTCCGCGCTATCCTGCTGCGTGACGAGGGCGCCTGCATCAGCCCGTTCAACGCCTGGGTCCTGCTCCAGGGCACCGAGACTCTGTCGCTGCGCGTTGACCGTCATGTCGAGAACACCAAGAAGGTCGTTGAGTTCCTGACCGGTGACAGCCACGTCGCCAAGGTGAACCACCCGAGCCTGCCTGAGCACCCCGATCACGAGCTCTATCAGAAGTACTTCCCCCGTGGCGGTGCCTCGATCTTTACCTTTGAGATTAAGGGTGGCCAGGAGGCAGCTTGGAAGTTCATCGATCATCTGCAGGTGTTCTCGCTGCTCGCCAACGTGGCCGACGTCAAGTCGCTCGTCGTGCACCCGGCTACCACCACGCACTCCCAGCTCTCTGCCGAGGAGCTCGCTGAGCAGAACATCACGCCCTCCACGATTCGTCTTTCCATCGGTACCGAGAACGCCGAGGACATCATTTGGGATCTGAAGCAGGCCTTCGCCGCGCTGGACGAGTAAGGCGACTTGTGCAAGGACCCCTTGCGACTCGATAGGTATAACTGCATAAAATGCCTGCTCAAGGCGCCTGTGCGAACAATGGTTGCACAGGCGCCTTTTTTGCATAGAGAGGGTGCAAAAACAGGGTTTTTGACACGATTTATGCATTTGAGTTGTGGAAAACTCCTGTTGAGAGGATGTGAGTTTTACGCAATTGACGTGCGCCTTTTGAGTAAAACCGCAGGTCGCGATTTGCTCGGGGTACTATGCAGCGCGATCGAATCACACGCAGCCCAAACGCAGCAAAAACGCACTACGGAGGTTTCCAGCTACATGAGGATCGATTCACGAAAACCGAGAGCCGCCGCCCTTTCCGCCGCTCTGACCGTGGCACTTTTGGCGGGCGCCGGCGCAACTGATGCCCACGCGGCAACACTATCCGATGCGGTCGGATCTACACCGTCCGAGGCGACGCTGGTGCAGCCCGTCGACTACCGCGGCGACGGTTGTGGCTCTATGCAGGAGTGGAACGCCTCGATGGCGGCAAAGCGCGATTCCCTGGAGATGCGCGCGCAGATCATTATGAATATGTATGGCGACTATGCCACCGATGACGAGCGCGCTGTGTTGCAGGGTTGCATCGACGGTGCGGGCAGCCTGTTGACGATGGGGGAGGTCGACGCCAAGTCGACCGAGCTCGATGAGCTCCGCTCCACGCTTGAGGATGCCAAGCGCGAGGCGCTCGAGGCTGCTGCAGCCGAAGCCGAGGCCGCTGAGGCCGTTCAGGCTTCGTATTACAACGCCGAGTCCGGCTCGTCTTATGCGCCTGCTGCGTATTACGCGAACGGCTCGGGCCTGACGCGTTCGAGCGGCGTCAATAACTATAACGGCCGCCGCGAGACTTATTACAGCAGCAACGTGTTGTATCACCACCGCACGGGCGAATGGACGCAGGATTCCGAGGGCTTTTGGCGCGATTCCGATGGCTACTACGTCGTGGCCGCGGGCGATAAGGCTCAGGGCTCCACGTTTACCGGTTCCAAGGGCGAGTGCAAGGTCTATGACTCCGGCTGCGCAGCCGGAACCACCGACTACTACACTGGCTGGTAATTTTTCTGCATCACGGATATTTGGCGGATGGGCGTCTTTGCCGAGCTTTAGGGCAACGTAAGGACGCCCGTTCTATGTATGCGTTTGTGCTAACAGAGCCCTTACCGTGACGGTACGTCGCGCATATGGGCGCGGGGCACACTAGTTCATGAGAAATAAGGTCTTTCTCGTGGAGGAAGTGGTCTTGTGAACGCTCGAGATATTGCCATTGCCGCCGTCGCATTGGTGCTTGGCTGCCTTGGTCCTACGGCCGCGCTCGTTGCGGGCATGCAGGGGTCTTGTGGGGCTACTCCAATCGTGGTTGGCGCGCTGATCGCGGCGGCGCTGCTGGGAAGCGCCGGCGTGGTGCTTTGCCGCGATGACGAGGACGAGGTGCCGGAGTCGCAACGCTAACTGTTGTGAGATTGGCCGCCGGTCATAGAAGAAGATGAAAGCCGCCGCAGGGGAAAGGTTCCCTTGCGGCGGCTTGCTGTTAAGGCTGTTGAATGCGCCGCGTTGGCGCTACCAGCTTGCCTCGATATCGCGAATGCGCTGATAGAGCCATTCGTTTTGCGGCGCCTGGATCTCGTGTTTGGCTGCGAGGCGGCAGATGGTGCCCGCGAACTCATCTACCTCGGTTTTGCGCCGCGCGACGCGGTCTTGAGCCATCGAGGGCATACCGGCGGGGTCGATTCCCTCGATGAGGTGCACCATCTGCGTCAGGTCTGCCTCGGTCAGCTCAATGCCCTCGGCGTTGGCGACCGCAAGCGTTTCGCGCATGGCGGAAACAAAGCAGCGACGCTGCTCGGAGCCCGGCTCCGTGGCACTTCCGTAGGTCCCGCCGTAGGCCATGCAAGTCTGGTTGATGCCGTCGTTGAGCATGAGTTTGGCCCACATACGGTGCGCAATGTCGCTCTCGACGGTATGGGCGATGCCACAGCGCGTGTAGAGCTCGTCGATGGCGGTAACGGTTGCGGGCTCGGTGCCGGCCGCCGCGCCAAAGCGAATCTCGCCGGTATTGGTAAAAGTGAGCGCGCCGTCGAGGAATACGGCGTCCATGCCCTGGCAGATACCCAGGACAGTGTGCTCCCAGCCAAAGCGCTCGGCAATCTTTTGCTCGCTCGTGATGCCGTTGCACAGCGAGGCGATGAGCGTGTTGGGTCCTACGACGCGCTCCATAGTCTTGAGTGCTTGGTCGAGACCGGTGGTCTTGACCGTCAGGATGACCAGATCGGCGGGTGTCGCCTTGCTGGCACGGACGGACGTGAGATCGCAGGGTTCGCCGTTGACGGTGAGCGCGTCGTTCGCATGACGCTCAAAACGAGCGTCATCCATAACGTATTCGACGGCGTCGTTGCCGAGCGCCCTGGCGATCATGCTGCCGTAGAGCAGGCCGACGCCGCCCTTGCCGATAAAGGCGACCTTGTTGATCTGCATGTGAATCATCTCCCCATATAAAAGGCGCCCGCGTAAGGGGCGCCTGATGGATTGTATGCTGCCGGGGTGATTGATGGGTGCGCGGGGCGGCTGTTATAAAAAAGAAACGTTTGTCTGGACGTTACGCTGCGGGGCAGACCGCAAAGACGCGGGCGGGGTATCCGACGCCATCGCGGACCTTGGGGAAGGTGCAGAAGATGACGGCGCCCGCGGCGGGAAGCTCGTCCAGATGGTCCATGACCTCGATCTGATAGCGGTCGACCGAGAGGATGTATTGTTCGCCAGAGTAGGGGCAGGCGTCCTCGCGTGTGGTCACGGTCGCCTCCTTTCATCGGGCTTTTTGCTGATGTTAAAGCGGTGTCGTGACAGTTCGATTTCTGCTACGTTACGATACGTTCTCGATTGCGATTCCAATGTGTTTCGATGGCGTGGCCGTTGTGTTTCGCCTCATTAGGGCTTCGAGGGGAGAGGAGGGGCAGTGCAATATCGCGTTGACCCCAAAAGCGGCAACCGTATCTCGGCGCTGGGACTGGGCTGCATGAGGTTTCCCGGTGCGCCGGGACACCCCGATGCGAAGACAGCCGATGCCATCATTTCCCGTGCGGTGGAGCAGGGGATTAATTATCTGGACACGGCCTATCTCTACCCCGGTAACGAAGCTTGTGTGGGAGCTTCGCTTGAGCGCCTGGGTTTGCGCGACCAGATTTTGCTCGCGACCAAGTTGCCGCACGCTTCGTGCAAATGTGCGGAGGATTTCGACCGCTTTTTTGACGAGCAACTGCACCGTTTGCGGACTGACCATATCGACTATTACCTTATGCACAACATCACCTCGCCCGCGCGGTGGGAGCGCGTGGCAGCGTTGGGTATCGAGGACTGGATTGCGCACCAAAAGGCTGCTGGGCGTATTCGCCAGATAGGTTTTTCGTACCACGGCAGTGCGGCGGACTTCCTCACGATGCTTGACGCGTATGACTGGGACTTTTGCCAGATCCAGTACAACTATGCTGGAGAGCGCTACCAAGCGGGAACGGCGGGACTCATGGCAGCTGCCGAGCGCGGGCTCGCGGTGTTTGTGATGGAACCGCTTTTGGGTGGACGCCTGGCGGGCAAGCTGCCTCCGCGGGCCCGCGCCGTGCTCGATGGCGCCCGTGACCCGCATTTGCGCACTCCTGCCGCTTGGGGGCTTTCGTGGGTGTGGAACCATCCTCAAGTCACGATGCTGCTTTCGGGCATGACCGATATCGCGCAGGTGGACGAGAACGCGACATTGGCGAATCGCGCACTGCCGGATTCGATGACGACGGAGCAGCTCGATACCATCGCGCGTGTGCTGGGAGAGTTTGAGAAATCGAATCGCGTGCCCTGTACGGGGTGTGGCTACTGCATGCCGTGCCCCAAGGGCATCAATATTCCCGCTTGCTTTGGCGCCTACAACGCGAGCTACGCGCATAGTTGGTTTACGGGGCTGTCTCAATACTTTACGGCGAGCGCGGTGCGGACGAACGAGCCCAAGCTGGTGAGCAATTGCGTCAAGTGCGGCAAATGCGCACGTCACTGCCCGCAGCACATCGATATTCCCGAGCGTCTCGACGATGTGCGCCGACGTTTCCAGCCTGGCCCCGTAACGGTCGCGCTTAAAGCCTTTTGCAAAACGCGCTCCTGATGCCCCTTTTATATGTTGCGGTGGAATAGTTCCTGTTTGCGGCAGAATG
>CABUTH010000109.1 GCA_902494465.1 uncultured Collinsella sp. | reverse complement strand
CCTTTCATTCGTCACCTTCATTACTCCAACGACGAATTCTAGGCGGTGTCCCCGTCCTTTCAAGAAAGGCCAGAGGCGGGGCATGCCCCGCCTCTTACACCACATCTCTGTGCGCTACCTTGGTAGGTTTTAGAGCTCCACGCTTTCGGCGCCGTTGATGGTTAGGTTTCGCTCGTAGAAGGCGGTGAGGGCGCGGATGGCGTACATCACGTCGCGCACGCCGCCGGTCTCGTAGCTCGAGTGCATGGCCAGCTGCGGCAGGCCCACGTCCACGGCGTGCATGCTCGCCTGCATATTGGACAGATTGCCGAGCGTGGAGCCACCCGCCATATCGCTCTTGTTGGCGAAGGACTGCGTGGGCACATCGGCGTCATCACAAATAGCCTGGAACACCGCGCGGCTAAAGGCATCGGTGCAGTAGTGCTGGTTGGCGGCTTCCTTGATGACGATGCCGCCGTTGAGCACCACCTGATTGCGGGCATCGCACTTCTCGGCGTGGTTGGGGTGCACGGCATGCGCGTTGTCGCAGCTCACGAGCATCGATGCGGCAAGGGCGCGATGGTACGACTCGTCGTCAAAGCCCAGCGATCCGTTGATGCGGCGCAGCGCGTCGGCCAAGAACGTCGACATGGCGCCCTGTTTGGTCTCGGAGCCAACCTCCTCGTTATCAAAGCAGCAAAAGACCGAGATGTCATGCGCATTCTCGGCATCCAAAAATGCCTGCAGCGAGGTGTAGGCGCAGGCCAGGTCGTCAAGCTTGGGCGTCGAGATAAACTCGTCGGCCCAGCCCCAAATGCGCGCATCCTGACGATTGACCAGGAACAGATCGCGGCCCAAAATCTGTTCGGGCTCAACATCCAGCTCTTCGGCGATCAGGGCGTCAAAGTCGCCCTGCCTAAGGTCGCCGGCGCTGATGAGCGGGCACAGGTCGACGGCGCGGTTGGGCGCAAAGCCCTCGTTAACGCCACGATTCATATGGATGGCAAGGCTCGGGATAATAGCGACCTCGCGCTCGGTGGCAAGCAGGCGGCTCTCAATACGGTCGCCCTCGCGCACCAACACGCGGCCCGCGAGCGCCAGCGGGCGATCGAACCAGGTGTAGTCGATCATGCCGCCGTAGGCCTCGGTGTTTAGGCGCAGCGTCTCGCCTGCACCGTCGAGTTCGGGCACGGCCTTGACCTTAAACGTCGGCGAATCGCTGTGCGACGCCGTGAGCTGAAAATGATAGTCGCCGGCAACGCCGTCCTCGCCCCACGTAGCAGCCAGGTCCTCGCCCACCTTAAAGGCAATGACGCTCGAGGTGTTGCGCTGCGTGTAATAGCGACCACCCGGCTCGATATCCCACGCCGCGTTCTCGGGCAGGTAGGTAAAGCCTGCCTCGTCGAGTTCGGCCATAATGGTCGCCGCCGTATGGAACATGCTGGGGCATGCCTCGATAAAGTCGATAAGGTCGTTGGCAGCCTCGATATCGTCGGCCGTCACGTGCACGCGCTCGGGCGCTTCCTGATCCGTCATGCTCTCCCCTTTCGCTGGGTTGATGGTCCCCTTCAGCATACCCCGCCACGCCAGCGCCGCACGCTTCATTCCGTGCTTAATTCCACACCGCTCACCAAGTTGAGCCATCATGCCCGCACTCCTTTTGCGACAATTGCGCTAACAGGACGAGAGGAGCCGTCATGAAGCCACGTAACATTGCCATCGCCTGCGGTGCCGCGGGTGTCGCCGTCGGCCTTGCCGCTGCCGCCGGCATCGTTTACCGCAAGCAAATCAAGTCCGCCGCGTCGCTCAAACGCTTGACTGGCTACGCAGACGGCTATGACCTGTACGGCATCGACATCGCCTACGACTACGACCTTGACCGCATCATCGCAGCCGATGTGCGCGACGACCAGGCCTACATCGATGCCGTGGTGGCGCAGGTGCTGCCCGGTGTGCCGGCACATGTCCAGGCGCCCCAGTTTGCCTGCAGCGCTTTTGTCGCCGTAGATGCCGAAGGCCGCGTACGCACCGGTCGCAATTACGACTTTAAGGACGACACCTCGGCGCTGCTGGTGCGCAATCACCCGCGCGGCGGCTATGCCTCCATCGGGTTCGCCGCCCTTAACAACCTGGGCGATAACACTCCGCTTGACTCCGTCGCCGGACGTGCCGCCGCACTCATGGGCCCGTTTGCCCAGCTCGACGGTGTTAACGAATGCGGCGTATCCATTGCTGTGCTCACCTTGGATTCCAAACCCTGTGACCAGGACACGCAGCGCCCTGTCATCAACACTTCGCTCGCCATCCGCCTGGCGCTCGACCGTGCCGCCACCACGCAGGAGGCCGTCGACCTGCTTTCTGCCTACGACATGCACGCCATGGCCGGACGCGACTACCACTTCTTTATCAACGACGCCGCCGGTGACGCGCGCGTAGTAGAGTGGGATCCGCACGATCCGGACCGCGCTTTCAAAGCGACTCCTGTACGACAGGTTACGAACTTCTACGCCTGCTATGGTGACGAAGTGCTGCCCAACCAAAAGAATGGCGAGCTGGGCCATGGTAAAGAGCGCGCCGTCGCAATCGCCGATGTCCTTGACGCCCATGTCGGTGCCCAGGACGAGGCAGTCGCTTGGAAGGCCCTACGCGCTGCGGCGCAAGAACCCGATCCGGAAGACATCACCAGTAATACGCAATGGTCGGTCGTCTTTGACAACACCGAATCCGCTGCCGCCATCACGCTGCGCCGCCACTGGGGCGACGTCGACGCCTTCGCGCTGTAAGGAGCTGGCACCGTCGTCCTTACGCTCGTCTGACATTGCTTACATTTCTATACATTTGAGCTAACACGTTTTACCCCCGCATCAACAGTGTGCGGGGGTAAACTTATGCGCATGTTATAACTTGCCCGGAAGGATTCATAATGCTTAGGATCGGTCTTCTTACTAGTGGCGGCGACTGCCAGGCGCTCAACGCCACCATGCGCGGCATCGTCAAAACGCTCATGACCAATAGCGAAGAGCCTATCGAGATCTACGGTTTTGAGGACGGCTACCAGGGCCTTATCTACAGCAGGTTCCGCGTCATGACGCCGGCCGATTTTAGCGGCATCCTCACCCGCGGCGGCACTATCCTGGGCACGAGCCGCACACCGTTCAAGCGTCTGGACATTCCCGAGGCCGACGGCGTCGAGAAGGTGCCCGCGATGGTCCACACCTATCACAAGCTGCAGCTCGACTGCCTGTTTATGCTGGGCGGCAACGGCTCCACCAAGACTGCCAACCGCCTGCGCGAAGAGGGCCTCAACGTTATTGCCTTGCCCAAGACCATCGATAACGACACCTGGGGCACCGAGATGACCTTTGGCTTTACGAGCGCCATCGACATCGCCACCAAGTGCATCGACGACATTCACACCACCGCTTCGAGCCATGGGCGCGTGTTCGTTATCGAGATCATGGGCCACAAGGTTGGCTGGATCCCGCTGTATGCCGGCGTCGCGGGCGGCGCGGATGTCATCTTGATCCCCGAAATCCCCTACGACATGGATAACGTCATCAAGACCATCGAGCATCGCATGGAAACCGGCAGCCGCTTTACCATCGTGGCCGTCGCCGAGGGCGCCATCTCCAAGGAGGACGCGGCACTGCCCAAGAAGGAGTACAAGAAGAAGCTCGCCGAACGTACGAGCCCGTCGATCGTCTACGACATCGCCAAGGAGATCGAGGCCAAGACCGGTCGCGAGACCCGCGTCGCCATCCCCGGTCACACGCAGCGCGGCGGCCAGCCCGACGCCCAGGACCGCATCTTTGCGACCCAGTGCGGCGTCGAGGCGGCGCTCGGCTGCCTACGCGGCGAGTTTGGCTACATGATCGCTCTGCGCGACGGCAAGATGTGCCACATGCCGCTCGAGGAGGTCGCCGGTAAGCTCAAGTTTGTCGACCCCCAGAGTGATCTGGTGCGCGAGGCCAAGGCGCTGGGCATCAGCTTCGGCGACGAATAGTCTCGGCTGGAATCCATCCCATCGAGCCCTCCGACCCTGCCCGACGTATTTCGATTTGGCTCCTCCCTTGACTCCGTCAAAGGTCGCCAATCGAAATCGTCGGGCGGGGTCGGAGGGCCCTTCGTCTACATACTCGCCGAGGCTATTCATCTTCTTGCTGCGGGTGCCTGGGCTGAAATTCAGTTGCGGTGAAATAGTTCCTGCTTAGCCCGCAAATGGCTGAATTTAGGAACTATTCCACCGCAACTTTTGACCCGGGCTCTTAGCTGTTGCGCGCACTGACATTTGTCACATAATTGCTGGTCATGATGGTTGCTACCGGTAGTTGCGGTAGGGTTGGGGCAGATTCTAACTAGAAATGGTGGTCGCTACCGGTTGTTCTCGGCATACTCGGCTCATTCGATTACGGTCACCACACGAAAGGAACCACCATGGATCTTGCGATGGCACAACGCCTCGTCGATCGCCGCAAAGCTGCCGGTCTTTCTCAGGAGGCCCTTGCCGCCCAGCTGGGTGTAAGCCGCCAGGCTGTGAGCAAATGGGAGCGCAGCGAGTCCTCACCCGATACCGATAACCTCATTGCGCTCGCCGCGCTGTATGACGTGTCATTGGACGAGCTGCTATATGGGCAGGCGGCCAACGATGCCGACGACCTGGAGGACGGTAGCGCCGACACCGAGACGGCGGATGTGGCTGACGAGGCTGAGGCTTCTACTGAGCACGCTGATTGCAGCGATAAGCCACTTGTCGATATTTCCCTCACGCGCGGTATCCACGTCATTGATCCCAATACAGGCGAGGAAGTCCATGTTGGTTGGAGCGGCATCCATGTGACCAACGAGCGCAAGGGCGAAGAGGTGCATGTGGGGCCGGGCGGCGTGCATATCGATACGCTTGAGGACGATGGACATAGCGTGCGTACCAATGACGACGGCACCGTCACCATCGACGGCGAGACGTTCTCCAGCTGGAAGGAAGCACACGACAAGCTCGACCATCATGGCAAGTATTTCCACACCAAGGTCGGACGTGCATGGAACAAGTTTCCCTTTCCCGCACTTGTCACTCTCGCCTATCTGGCGCTCGGCATTGTCTACGGCACATGGGCTACGGGACTCTTCCTCGTCTTTTTGATTCCCGTCTATTACGCGCTTGGCGACTTTATCGATCGACGCCGCCTGTCCAAGCTGATTGACGGCGTTTACCCAGCATCCGCCATTGCATGGTTTCTCTATATGTGGCTTTGCCTGGGACAGCCCCATCCTGCATGGATCATCCTCATCACGATTCCCATCGTAAAGGCGCTCATGCGCTGGTGTCGCAAACAATGGAAGTGCCGCAAGCAGGCCTAAACCGCCCCAACCAGCCAGCGCCACTCAACCGACACCGCCCGCCCTTCCAAGTTGCGGTGATATAGGGACTGTTTTGAGGCTCCAAAGCGCCAAACAGTCCGTATATCACCACAACTTACAAACAACTGGGTCAGTTCCGGCACGGAGATTAGCATTAAGCTGACCGCACGCCAAGAAAAGGGCCTATTTACTACGTTTAACTCGAGAGGGCCGACCATACCCGCCTTTTCCGACAATTGACAAGCCCTCTACCTGCAGTTTTAATTTTCGTTTTCCCGGCATGGTTGACGGTATCAAATTAAACGTAGTAGATAGGCCCGTTTTGTGGCATACGACCCATTCAAGCCCAATCTCGAAGACTAAAGAGAGCCTCTCATCCACGCCTGCGAGCGAAAGCCAAATAGAATGAAAGGCAAATGGAAAACCCGTTTGACGAGCGGAGGACATATGCGCGACGTAGTCGAAAGCGACTGGAAGCTGTTTAAGAAAATGCTTCCTCAATGGCAAGAACGTTATATGGAAAAGCTCATCGGCCAGTACGTTGAGATGCTGAACGACAGACATCCCCAGCAAAACGGGGCAAACGCCGGGCCACCTAAAGCTGACGTTAGATAACGATACTTTTGAAAACACTGGAAAATCAAGGTTTTTCGAGCGACGGACAAGCCGGGTATTGTACTAAAAACTGAATACGACGCAAAAGCGGCGTTTCCCACTCTCTACACAGGGAGAACAGGAACGCCGCTTTTTTCATGCCCTTTGTTACGCAGTAGGGGCAGAAAAAGCCTTGCTACAAGCGGCTTTCCGGGCGCGTATCTGACGCGGCAAGGGATTTATACCTTATCCCCCGAAACCGCGCTTCTACTGCGTAACAAATCCACAGCAAAAGGAGTGATTTACTATGGCAGTTTTCCGGGTGGAACGAAACAAGGGCTACACCGTAATGAGCTACCACCTCCTACGCAACAAGGAGCTTTCTTTCGGTGAGAAAGTTCATAGTCTTTGCCGCCTGTTTCAGATTGTGGATTT
>CABUTH010000108.1 GCA_902494465.1 uncultured Collinsella sp. | reverse complement strand
CGACTCGCTCGAGGCGTACCGCTGGTCAAGCTACAAGGCATATCAGCTGGGCTATGATCCCTTTGACATCTGTGACGCGGCTCCTATGCTCGATATCGTCGGAGGCTCCCGTTGCTATTGCGAGCATCTCGAGGAAGTTGCCGGGCGCACTTGGTCAGTGGAGGTTCTTCCACGCCGGCGGATCCCCGATGAGGAGGCCCTTTCCATTGCGCACGAAGTCCTGCCGAGCATAGATCCTGCGCTGCTCAAGGCCCTGCCACGCCCCGATCGCGATGCCTGTCTGCTGAGGCTCAGGCGGGCACATCTCACGGTCAAGCAAATTGCCCGTATCACCGGCATTGGCGCTACAAGCGTGACCAAGGCCACTGTGGGCTGGAGGGAGGCTGCGTGAGGCTGGGCAGGACCTGATCATGGCGCCGCATGTGTACGTCACGTCTGTCCCCAATGCGTGAAAGCACTCATGTAAGCCTGTCCCCAATGAGTGCAAAAAGGCGCCCTCCGTAGGGGAGGACGCCTTTGGTAAGTTCTATATGAACGCGAGGTCTTTGACCCGGAGAGTCCGAGGTACTTGTTGGTAAGACCTTATTTAGGAGCGCGCAACCTTGCCGGACTTGAGGCAGGTGGAGCAAACGTTCATCTTGCGACGGTGACCATCGACGACGACGTAGACGCGCTGGATGTTGGGGCGGAACTTACGGTTGGTGACGCGGTGAGAGTGGCTGATGGAGCGACCGGCAACGGGGTGCTTACCGCAAACTTCGCAAACTTTGGACATAACTGACCCTCCTTGGGCGACAAACGAACATGTCGCGTTAACAAACAAGCCTGAACTATAGCACAGAAGTCGCTCCCTGTGCGCAATCTACACAGAGATATTCCTCTTTTGGCGATAGTGCCCACGCCACGGCCCTGGACGTAGATCCGATTTGCGTGCAGCAGAGGGGATTATGCCAGCTCGTGCGTGCGTTTTCAAGCTCGTCCCACAAATATATATAGGTTTATTGGGCTTTGGGCTCCGTTTACGGATTGCTCTGTATTTATGCTCGCAATTAAGCTCGAGGTTGGCTACACTATCCCTTGACCATTAAAGGGGTACGAGATACCCACATGGAATTACATAGCTGCCAAAGAGCAGCCCTTCCTGTGGGTGTCTGGTCCGCTTTAAGCGGTCGGGCATCTATTTTTTTGACTGTGTCAGCAGTCAAGACATGTGAGGAAGGAGATCGATGGGCACGACTTCCCCCAAGGCGGTCATCATGGACGAGACCGCCGTCAATCGAGCGATGACCCGCATCGCGCACGAGATTCTCGAGCGCAACGAGGGCTGTGAAGACCTCGCTCTGGTCGGCATCGTCACGCGCGGCGACCTTCTGGCTAAGAAGCTCGCCGACGAGATCAAGGAGATCGAGGGCGTCGAAGTTCCGCTCGGCAGCCTCGACATCAGCTTCTACCGCGATGACTATGCGACCAATTTCGCTCCCGCGATCCACGCCACCAACATTCCCTTTAGCGTCGACGGCAAGCGCGTCGTGCTGGTGGACGACATCCTGTATACGGGCCGTACCATCCGCGCCGCTCTCGACGCCGTCATGGACCTGGGCCGTCCGAGCCGCATTGAGTTGGCAGTCCTCGTTGACCGCGGCCACCGCGAGCTCCCCATCTCGCCGGACTTTGTCGGCAAGAACGTTCCCTCGTCGCATGAGGAGAACGTGCATCTATATATGAAGGAAGTCGACGGCCACACCGCCGTCGAGATCGACGACGTCGCGCCGGGTTCCCACGTGGGCTCCGCGCCGCTGGGAGGTGAGTAGTACCGTGGCGTTCAACCATAAGCACCTGATCGACATTACCGAGTACTCCGAAGAGGACATCAAGCTCATCCTCGAGACCGCCAAGGCGTTCTCCGAGGTCAACGAGCGTGCCATCAAGAAGGTCCCCACGCTCAAGGGCAAGACCATCGTCAACATGTTCAACGAGCCCTCGACGCGCACCCGCAGCTCCTTCGAGCTCGCCGAGAAGCGTCTTTCGGCCGACAGCCTCAACTTTGGCGGCTCCTCGACCTCTACGGTCAAGGGTGAGAGCCTCGTCGACACCGTCGAGACCCTCAACGCCTATAAGATCGACTGCATCGTCGTGCGCGATAAGCACGCCGGTGCTCCCTACATCGTCACGCAGAACTCGCCCGCGAGCGTCATCTGCGCCGGCGACGGCAAGCACAACCACCCCACGCAGGCCCTGCTCGACCTGTACACCATCTGGGAGCACAAGGGTGACTTCCACGGTCTGAAGGTCGCCGTCGTCGGCGATATCGCGCACTCCCGCGTTTGCGGCTCGCTTATCCCCGCCCTTAAGATCATGGGCTGCGAGACCTACGCCGTCGCCCCCGGCACGCTGCTGCCGCCGTCGCCCGAGGTCCTGGGCTGCGACCACGTGACGAGCGACCTCGATTCCGTCCTGCCCGAGCTGGACGTCGTCTACATGCTGCGCGTGCAACAGGAGCGCCTCGAGGGTGCCCCGTTCCCGACCATTCGCGAGTACCACAAGCTCTTCGGCCTGACCAAGGACCGCGAGAAGCTCATGAAGCCCGACGCGATTATCTGCCACCCGGGCCCCATCAACCGCGGCGTCGAGTTCGACTCCTATATGGCCGACCACCCGCAACGCTCCGTCATCCTGGAGCAGGTCTACGCCGGTATCTGCGTGCGTATGGCTATCCTGTATCTGCTGCTTGGAGGTGCCGATAATGGCCTTGCTTCTTAAGAATGCCCACGTCGTCGACCCGTCCGTCGAGCTTGACGGTGTCGTTGACGTCCTGATTGACGGCGACAAGATCGCCGAGGTCGGCGAGAATCTCGCCGTCGAGGGGGCCGAGGTCCGCGACCTTTCCGGCAAGTACCTCGTCCCCGGCCTGGTGGACATGCACGTTCACCTTCGCGAGCCCGGCTACGAGGTCAAAGAGGACATCGAGAGCGGCACCCGCGCAGCTGCCAAGGGCGGCTTTACCGGCGTGTGCGCCATGCCCAACACCGATCCCGTCACCGATAACGGCACTGTCGTGGAGTTCGTCAAGTCCCGCGCTGCCGAGGTCGGCCACTGCCGCGTCTATCCGTCGGGCGCCATGACCCGCGGTCTTATGGGCGAGGCCATGTCCGAGTGGGGCGATTTGGTCGCCCACGGCGCCGTCGCCTTCACCGATGACGGTCGCGGCGTGCAGGGCGCGGGCATGCTCCGTCGCTGCATGGACTACGGCAAGATGTTCGGCAAGGTCTTCATGAGCCACTGCCAGGACGAGGACCTGGTCGGCCATGGCCAGATCAACGAGGGCAAGGTCTCGACCCGTCTGGCCCTCGAGGGTTGGCCGGCTGCCGGCGAGGAGCTCCAGATCGCCCGCGACATCGAGATCGCCAAGCTGACCGGCGCCAAGCTGCACATCCAGCACATCTCCACCGCCCATGGTCTGGAGATCGTGCGTGCCGGTAAGGCCGCTGGCGTTCAGGTTACCTGCGAGGCCACCCCGCACCACATGTTCCTGACCGAGAACGACCTGGACGAGACCTACAACACCTCGCTCAAGGTCAATCCGCCGCTGCGTACCGAGGAGGACGCCGAGGCCATCCGTCAGGGCGTCATCGACGGTACCGTCGACGCTATCGTCACCGATCACGCTCCCCACACCCCGTGGGAGAAGGCCCGCGAGTTCGAGCTTGCGCCCTTTGGCATGATCGGCCTCGAGACCTCGCTGTCGCTCGTACTCACCGAGCTGGTCAACACGGGCAAGATGAGCGTGGGCCGCATGGTCGAGCTCATGGCCATCAAGCCGCGTGAGATTCTGGGCCTCGACCAGGTTCAGGTCAAGGCGGGCTCCGTTGCCGACCTGACCGTGTTCGACCCCTCTGCCACCTGGACGGTCGGCGAGGACGGTTACGAGTCGCGCGCCGAGAACTCCGGTTTTGCCGGCCGCACGCTTACCGGTCGTGCCACCGATGTGTTTGTCGGCGGTAAGCAGACGCTCGCCGACGGCTGCATCTGCTAGCATAGCCTTATCGCTTTTGTGCGCGGTGCCCTTGCGGTGCCGCGCTTTCTGTTCGTTTTGACCATGCAATCGCATGGGGGATTGGAGCGTCTATGCCCACACCTTCCACTGCACGCATGCACGACTTTGAGGTCGTCTCGAACCAGGAGATCGCCGACGGCATCTTCTCGCTCGTCATCTCGGCCCCCTAGCTTGCAAGTGCGCTCAAGCCCGGTCAGTTTGTGAACATTGCCGTGCCCGGCGATGCGTCCTCGCTGCTTCGCGTGCCCCTGAGCTTCTATCGCGCCGACGCCCAGGCCGGTACCGTCGAGCTGTGGTACGCCGTCGTGGGTGACGACACCCGTCGTCTGTCGCAGATGGTCCCCGGCTCCAAGTCCAACCTGTTGGGCCCTGGCGGCCGCGGCTGGCTTGTTCCCGAGGGCACCAGGAAGGCGCTGCTCGTGGCGGGCGGCATCGGCGTTCCGCCTGTGCTCTGCCTCGCCGGCAAGCTTGCCGAGCAGGGCGTGGATGTCGACGTGTGCCTGGGCTTTGGCACCGCTTCCAAGGCCGTGGGTGTCGATGAGTTCCGCGCGCTGGGCGCCACGGTTAACGTGTGCACCGACGATGGCACGCTGGGCACGCACGGTTTTTGCACCGACCCGGCAGCCGAGCTGCTCGGCGAGGGCGGCTACGACTACGTCGCCAGCTGCGGCCCCGCCGTCATGATGAAGAAGGTCGCCGCCGCTGCTGCCGAGGCCGGCGCGTACTGCGAGGTGTCGCTCGAGCGCATGATGAGCTGCGGCTTTGGCGCCTGCAACACCTGCAATGTCGAGACGGTCGACGGTATGAAGGGCGCCTGCATGTGCGGCCCCGTGTTCGATGCTTCCAAGGTGGTGGTCTTCTAGTGGGTACCGTGAACATGGCCGTCGATTTCGGCGGCGTCAAGATGCAGAACCCCATCAACACCGCAGCCGGTACCTTTGGCTACGGTTGGCAGTTCCAGAACTTCTTTGATGTTTCCCAGCTGGGCGCCATCACCACCAAGGGTTGCGCAGCTGAGCCCTGGCCCGGCAATCCCGCGCCCCGCATGGCCGAGATACCCGGCGGTATGATCAACTCCGTGGGCCTTCAGAACCCCGGCGTGGCTGCCTTTGCCCGCGAGTCCGGCCCGTGGCTCGAGCAACTGTCCAAGGACGGCTGCCAGGTCATCTGTCAGGTTGCCGGCCACTCCGTTGACGAGTTTGTCCGCGCGCTCGAGATGTATGTCGAGCTGTGCCCCTGGGCTGCCGGCTACGAGATCAACGTGAGCTGCCCCAACATCGCCGCCGGCGGTGCCGCCATGGGCTCCACGCCCGAGGGCGCCTCTTCCGTTATGGCTGCCTGCCGCAAGGTGACCGATAAGCCGCTGTTCGTGAAGATGGCTCCGGTCAACGTTGCCGAGATTGCCAAGGCCCTCGAGGCTGCCGGTGCCGACGGTCTTTCAGTCATCAACTCCATCCAGGGCATGGCCATCGACGTCCATACCCGCAAGTCCCGCGTGGCCAAGCCCAAGGGCGGCCTTTCGGGCCCGCTGTGCCACCACATCGCCGTGCGCATGGTCTGGGAGGTTGCCCAGGCCGTCGATATCCCCATCAACGGTGTCGGCGGTGTCATGACGGGCGAGGATGCGGCCGAGTTTATCCTGGCTGGCGCCACCTGCGTGTCGGTCGGTATGGCCAACTTCGTCGATCCGTGCGCTTCGCTCAAGATCGCGCACGAGCTCGAGGCCTGGGCGGAGTCCCAGGGCGTAAAGGACATCAACGAGCTGGTAGGTGCTTTCGAATGCTAGAGACCGATGCCCGCGACCGTGTGATCGTCGCCCTCGACTGCGACCGTGAGCGCGCACTCGAGCTCGCCCACGAGCTTTCTGGTCATGCCGCTTGGCTCAAAGTTGGCATGACGCTCTATTACGCTGAGGGCCCCGAGATCGTCAAGACCTTTAAGGACCTGGGCTTTAAGGTCTTCCTTGACCTTAAGTTCCATGATATTCCGCATCAGGTTCGCGGTGCCGCCCGCTCGGCCTCGCTTGCCGGTGCCGATCTGCTTTCGGTCCACGGCTTGGGTTCGGGCGCCATGCTCGCTGCCTGCCGCGAGGGCGCCGAGGAGGCGCGCGAGGACCGCGCCAAGCTCGTCGCCATCACCGTGCTCACGAGCATGAACCAGGATGCCTTGAGCGAGATCGGCGTCGAGTCGCCCGTGGCCGAGGAGGCCGCCCGCCTGGCAAAGCTCGCTCAGGCCAACGGCATCGACGGTATCGTGTGCTCGCCGATGGAGGCTCACGACATGCGTGAGCTGCTGGGCCCCGATGCCCTCATCGTGACTCCGGGTGTGCGTCCGGTGGGTGCCGCCCCTGGT